>JAISOR010000256.1 GCA_031275535.1 Treponema sp.
GTCCGGGATCAGACGAAGGCGGGGCGGACCTCGGTACAGGATTCCTTTGAGAGCCACTACATGGCCTTTGCCGCGGAATATTCCCGGCTCAACAAGTCCGGGACCGTCAGCCTGGGGGACCTGCGGGCGCCCGTCCGGAACGGGGGGTAAGCGGGGGGGTCAAGCCGCCCTGTTTATCCGCGGCTGTCCCGCGCCCCCGAAAAATGGCAGGCCGTAAAATGACCGCCCCCCCGGTCCTCCAGGGGCGGCTCCTGGGCTTGGCAGATCTCCCGCGCGTATCCGCACCGGGTATGAAACCGGCAGCCCGGGGGCGGGGATAGGGGACTGGGGATGTCCCCTTCGATGGGGACGCTCTTTTTCAGCCGGGCCAGGGCCGGGCTCGAGGCCGGGGCGGATCGGATGAGCCCCTGGGTATAGGGGTGCCGGGGATTTTTGTATAGCTCGTCGCAGCCGGCCAATTCCACCAGCTTTCCCAGATACATCACCCCAACCTCGTCGGAAACGTAGCGCACCATGGACAGGTCGTGGGCGATAAACAGGTAGGTCAGGCCCAGTTCCTCCTGAAAGTTTTTCAGCATATTTACCACCTGGGCCTGGATGGAAACATCCAGGGCGGAGATGGGTTCGTCGCAGATGATGAGTTCCGGATGCAGGATGAGGGAACGGGCGATGCCTATCCGCTGCCGCTGGCCGCCGGAAAACTCGTGGGCGTAACGGTTCGCGTGGGCCCGTTCCAGGCCGACCTTGGCGAGCATCTCGAAGACCCGCTCTTCCTGCTCCTGGGGCGTACCGAGCCGGTGGGCCCGCAGGGGTTCGGCGATAATATCCTTGACCGTCATCCGGGCGTTCAAAGACGCGAAGGGGTCCTGGAAGATCATCTGGATCTTTTTGCGGATCGGTTTTAACTGTCTCTGGGACAGGGACGCGATGTTCTGACCGTCCAGGTATATGTTTCCCGAAGTGGGGGCGTAGATCCTGATGATGGTCCTGGCCAGGGTGGATTTACCGCAGCCCGATTCTCCCACCAGCCCCAGGGTAAGGCCCCGTTTGATTTGTATGCTGATGCCGTCCACCGCGTGGACCACCCCTTTGCCCCCGCCTTTGACCGGGAAATGTTTAACCAGGTTTTCAACCTTAAGGACCGGATCTTCCACGGATCACTCCTTATGGGGGGCGGCCGGGACAAAGGGGTTGTCCGGTTTCGGCGCCTCCGGGTCGTGGAGCCAGCAGAGGGACCGGTGTTTATCACCAACCGTATAAAACCCGGGAACCTTTGCCAAACAGATCCGCCGGACATAGGCGCAGCGGGGTGAAAAGGGGCAGCCCCCGGGGACGTGGCTCATATCCGGCGGCGACCCCGGGATGGGCCTGAGCTTTTGGGACTTATCCATCTCCAGGTGGGGCATGGAATTGAGCAGCCCCAGGGTATAGGGATGGGCGGGGCGGCTGAAGAGATCCTCCGCCGAGGCTTCCTCCAAAATCATTCCCCCGTACATGACGATGATCCGGGAACAGAGTTCGGCCACCACCCCCAGGTCGTGGGTGATGAAGATAATGGACATCCCCATTTCGGCCTGGATGTTTTTCAGGAGGTTGAGGATCTGGTTCTGAATGGTAACGTCCAGGGCCGTGGTGGGCTCGTCGGCGATCATAATTTCCGGTTTGCAGGCCAGGGCCATGGCGATCATGACCCGCTGGCGCATCCCCCCGGAAAATTCATGGGGATAGGCGTGGTATCTTTTTTCCGGTTCCGGGATCTTCACCTCCGCCAAAAGGCCCAGGACTTCCCGGCGGAGCTCGTCCCGGCGGAGCCGCCGGTGGGCGGAGATCATCTCCCCAATCTGGCGCCCCACCGGAACCAGGGGGTTGAGCGAAGACATGGGGTCCTGAAAGATCATGGAAATGCCCCTGCCCCGGATGTTCCGAAGGGCCGGTTTAAGCAGCCGTATCATATCCTGGCCGTGGAACAACACCTGACCCCGGGTTTTTGCCCGCTCCTCCAGGAGCCGCAGTATAGAAAGGGCGGTAACGCTTTTGCCGCTTCCGGACTCCCCCACGATTCCTAAGGTTTCCCCCTTTTCCAGGGCAAACGAAACCCCCCGGACCGCCCGGATTTCCCCGTCCTGCGTGAAAAAGGATGTTTTAAGGTCCCGTACTTCCAATACCGGCATCAGGCCCCCTTTTTCAAGTCCAGGGCATCCCGAAGGCCGTCCCCGACAAAATTAAAGGCGAACATGGCGATACAGATCGCCGCCGACGGGATAAACAGTTGATAGGCGGATATTCTGAAGGTTTCTATGGCATCGTTACACATGGTCCCCCAGCTTGCCATGGGCGCCGAAACCCCCAGGCCGATAAAACTCATAAAGGCCTCTACAAAGATGGCCGTGGGGATGAGCATGGCGGCGGTTACAATGATGGGCCCAATGGCATTGGGGATCAGGTGCCGGGTGAGGATGTCCCCCAGGGAAGTACCGATGGTCCGGGCGGCCAGGATGAATTCCTGTTCCTTGAGGGCGAGGATCTGCCCCCGGACGATCCGGGCCATATTAACCCAATAAACCGAACTGAGGGCGATGATGATGCTCAAAAACCCTGAATTGAGGAACACCATGATCAGGATCACGTAGAGGGTCAGGGGGATGGTACTGATAATGTCTACGATCCGCATCATCACCAGGTCGAGGTAACCGCCGAAAAGGCCGGATATCCCCCCAAAGAGGATCCCGATGACCAGGTTGACAAAGGCCGCGATAAAGGCTACCACCAGGGATATCCGGGCCCCGTACATCAGGCGGGTCAGGAGGTCCCGTCCCAAATTATCGGTCCCCAAAAGGTAGGTTTTGTTCCAAAAAAAACGCGGCCGCGATACAAGCGCCCCCTGCCCGTCCACCAGGGCGGGGGGCCTTTGGCCGTAATCTATCCCCACGGATATGCCGTCAACATCAAAGCCGATCAATTTTTTCTGCCCGTCGTCTTTTTGGGCCTTTATATTGGCGATGAGTTTTCCCTTCCCGCTTACCTCGATGAGTTTTAAGTTTTGGGAAACATAGAAATAACGCCCCCCATATTCCTGGGCCGTAAAATAGGGGGGGATATTCACAAAGGCCAGGTCCTGATCGGAATACCGGTGGGATGTGCAAAGGGGGCCTATCAGGGCAAAAACAATCAGGAGGATGATGAGCGCGAGCCCCAGGATCGCCGTGGGCCGGCGCCAAAAACGGAACCACACATCCTGGGTAAAGGTTCTGGCCGGTTTATAGAGGGTCTCCATATCCCGGCGGGTATGCTCCGGACGCTCCCAAAGCTCCCGGTCAATATTCATGCCGCCCCCCTATTCCAGCTTGATCCGGGGATCAACCATCACATAAAAAATATCCACCACCAGGGTCATAATGACCAGAAAGGCGGCGTAAAAGATGGTAACTCCCATGATGGTGGTGTAATCCCGGTTTGATATGCTGGTAACAAAATGAATGCCCAGGCCGGGGAGGGCGAATATTTTTTCGATGACAAAGGAGCCGGTAAGGAAGGCGGCCACCGTGGGGCCGATGATGGTGATCACCGGGATAATGGCGTTCCGCAGGGCGTGGAAGAGGAGTACCTGGTATTCGGGGAGCCCCTTGGCCCGGGCGGTACGGATATAATCCTGGCCCATCACTTCCAACAGGCTGCTGCGGATAAGCCGGGTAATAAACGACAGGGAGTAGCCCCCCAGGGCGATCACGGGCAGGATGTAGCCCTTCCAGGAAGAAAGCCCAAAGGTGGGGAGCAGGTTCAATTTAAAGGAAAAAAGATAGATAAGCAGGGTGGCGATAACAAACGAGGGGATGGTAACCCCCAGGGTAGCCAAAACCATGATCACCATATCCTGCCATTTTCCGTTGTGGAGGGCGGCGAAAACTCCCAGGGGTATGGAGAGGAGGATCACAAAGATAATGGCAGCCAAACCCACCCGGGCCGACACGGGAAAGCCGCTTTCGATGAATTCATTGACCCGGTGCCCCGCGTACTTAAAGGAGGGGCCTAAATCCAGCCTCGCCAGGCCCCGGAGGTAGTCAAAAAACTGCCGGGGCAGGGGCTCATTGAGATGGTACTTTTCATTTAACGCCTGTTCCACCGCCTCCGGGAGCTTGCGATCCCGGGTAAAGGGCCCCCCGGGGATGGCGTGCATCAACATAAAGGTCAGGAGGATGACAAAAAACAAGGTCCCAAACATGAGGAGGATTCGCTTCAGAATATAACGGACCATAGATACCTCACGGCAGGTTCAGGGGGAACTCAGCAGCGCATCGAAGGCGGAAAACAGCCTGGGATTATCCCAGTTGAGGCTCCCCGTAACCCGGGCGATGATCCTCCCCTCCCGGTCTACAATATAGGTGGTGGGAATCGCCATGACCCCATAGGTTCCGCCGATACTCCCCGTCTGATCCAGGGCGGCAGGAAAACTCAAGCCCAGTTGATCCATAAAGGCGCCTACCGTCCGCCGGGATTCCTGTAAATTGACCGCTACCATCTCCAGGCCCTGATCCTTAAAACGCCGGTACAGGGTCTCCATGGAGGGCATCTCCGCCCGGCAGGGGCCGCACCAGGTGGCCCAGAAATTGAGGAACACCACCCTGCCCCTGAGGTCTCTGGTACTCAGGGTGGTTCCATCCAAAAGGGGAAGAACAAAATCAGCCATGGGAATTGGTTCCCGTAGAAGCGGAACCCCCGCCGCGGTAAAAGCCGTGCCGACCCGCCGGGGGATAAGCCCCTCCTGGGGGCTTTGCGGAAAAAGGCCTGCCCCGGCGACCAAAACACACAGGAGCAAGAAAAAAATCTTTCTCATAACATTACTGTATTATAAAAAACGAAAATACATCAAGGGCCGGCAGCCGGGGCGAGGGCATATAAACAAAATACAGGGAAAAATGAGCCGCGAACGGTAGGAACCGGCGGCGCGTGGCGCCGGGGGACCGCCGCCTGAGACGGCATTTTATTCGTACCGCGGGTTTACCCAGGCGCGGGGGAGCTTCAGGGCGCTTGAAAAGGACGGATCTGTCCCCCGGGGCGCTTTTGTTGAGGACGGAAACAGCGGCCGGCTCAGGCTCTGATGCGGTTTTCCGGGGTTTAGCCGGGCGCGGGGGCCGGAAGATGGGGGGAATTGGGGAAAAAAGCGGAGTTTGCCGCTGATTTTTCACCATGGGGGCTGA
>JAISOR010000304.1 GCA_031275535.1 Treponema sp.
TCCATCATTGCCGAGTCCGCGGAACCCCGGGAATTGATGCACTTTGCCCTGCTCTTTGGCTATGGGGCGGATCTGGTCGTTCCCTATGGCGCTTTGGCGGTGATCGCTTCTATTTACCGCAGTCCGGGGGCCGGTAAATTGGGAGATTATATAGAAGGAAAGAAACACTACCTAAAGGGGCTCCAAAAGGCCATGCTCAAGGTCATGTCCAAAATGGGGACCAGCACCCTCCGTTCCTACCGGGGGGCCCAGATCTTCGAGGCCATAGGATTGGGGGATGGGGTAATGGAGAGATGTTTCCGGGGCACCGTAAGCCGCATCGGCGGCGCGGGATTCCCGGAATTGGAGGAGGAAGCGGTTGCCCCCTACCGCGCTGCCCGGGAAGCCCACGCCAGGCTTAGCGGCCTGCCCCAGGGTTTGGACGGCCTTCTCCCCGGCGTGGGCCAATACCGGTGGCGCAAGCAGGGAGAAAAGCACGCCTGGAACCCCGACACCATTTACCTCCTGCAGTGGGCCGCCCGCACCGGGGATTATCAGAAATTTAAGGCCTTTTCCGCCGCGGTGGATCAGCAGAACCGGAACCCCCATGTGATCCGGGGCCTGTTGGACTTCGTTCAGCCGGGGCCGGTAAAAAACGGCCCCCCCGCACCGGTTCCCCTGGAAGAGGTGGAAAGTGCAGAATCTATTATGCGGCGCTTTACCACCGGGGCCATGTCCTTTGGTTCCATTTCCAAGGAAGCCCACGAGACCATCGCCAGGGCCATGAATTCCATCCATGGCAGGTCTAATTCCGGGGAGGGGGGGGAAAGCCCGGAACGGTTCGCCCCCCATGCCGACGGAACCTGGCTGAGGAGCGCCATCAAACAGGTGGCCTCGGGCCGGTTTGGGGTGACCAGTGAATATCTGGCTAACGCTGAGGAGATCCAGATCAAGATAGCCCAGGGCGCGAAACCCGGCGAAGGGGGGCAGCTTCCGGGGCATAAGGTGGATGCCCTGATCGCCAAGACCCGGCATTCCACCGCGGGGGTAACCCTTATCAGCCCCCCGCCTCATCACGATATTTATTCAATAGAAGATTTAGCGGAACTGATCTTTGATCTGAAAAACGCCAACCCCCAGGCGCGGATCAGCGTAAAGCTGGTTTCCGAAAGCGGGGTAGGCACCGTCGCCGCCGGGGTCGCCAAGGCCCATGCGGACAATATCCTTATATCCGGCTACGACGGCGGCACCGGGGCAAGCCCCCAGAGCAGTATCCGCCACGCGGGCCTCCCCTGGGAATTGGGGCTCTCCGAGACCCACCAGGTCCTGGTCCGGAACGGTCTGCGGGGCCGGGTGCGGCTCCAAACCGACGGCCAGCTTAAAACCGGCCGGGATATTGTTATTGCGGGGATGCTGGGGGCTGAGGAATTCGGCTTTGGCACCTCCACCCTTATTGTCCTGGGCTGCGTGATGATGCGGAAATGCCATGAGAACACCTGCCCCATGGGGGTAGCCACCCAGGACCCGGAGCTGCGGAAGCGCTTTACCGGTAAGAGCGAATATCTGATCAACTTCTTCCGCTTTATCGCCCAGGAAACCAGGGAGATCATGGCTTCCCTGGGGTTCAGGACCTTTGATGAACTGGTGGGCCGGCCGGATTTTTTGGTGGAACGGAAGAGCGGAAAGGCCAAGTCCGCCGGGGTGGATCTTTCCCGGCTGCTCCACAAGGAACAGGGCCCCGCGGATATTCCCGGCGGCAGGGATATCCGCTGTGTTCAGAATCAGATCCACAAGATAGACCATGTGCTGGATCGGCAGCTTATTGAAAGTTGTTTTGCCGCCCTGGATCGGAAGATCCCCACGGCCCTGCAATTCCCGGTTCGCAATACCGACCGGGCGGTGGGGGCCATGCTCTCCTACGAGGTGTCTAAACGCTTCGGGGGACAGGGGCTGCCGGAAAACTTTGTGACCGTGGACTTTTCCGGGTCCGCGGGCCAGAGCTTTGGCGCTTTTCTTGCCAAGGGCATTACCTTCCGGCTCGCCGGGGATTCCAATGACTATCTGGGCAAGGGCCTTTCCGGCGGGCGGATTGTGGTGGCGCCCCCGGAAGGTTCGACTTTTAAAACCAGCGAAAACATCATCGTGGGGAATACGGTCCTCTACGGCGCCACCTCGGGGGAACTCTATGCCGCCGGGATCGCGGGGGAGCGTTTCTGTGTCCGGAACTCCGGGGCCGTGGCGGTGGTGGAGGGCACCGGGGATCACTGCGCCGAGTACATGACCGGGGGAAGGCTCATCGTCTTAGGCGCCGTGGGCCGGAACTTTGCCGCCGGTATGTCCGGGGGTATCGCCTATGTGCTGGACCGGGCCGGTAATTTTGAGTTCTTCCTTAACCGGGGCATGGTGGAGTTATCCGGCCTGGATAACGAGGAAGATGAGAGCTTTGTAAAGGAACAGATAGGAAAACACATATACTGGACCGGATCGGCCCATGCCAAGACCATCATGGACAACTGGGGAGAATACCGGGGCCGGTTTATCAAGATCCTCCCGGTGGAATACAAACGGGCGCTCCAGCAGATGAAGCTGGCAGAGTTGGACCGGAGGCTCTTTGAGATCCGGGAACAGGAAGATATTGTGGAGAGGGCGTAAAATGGGCGATCCAAAGGGATTTTTAAAGATCCGGCGCAAGCAATCCGGCTATAGGCCGGTGGAAGAACGGATCAATGATTATAGTGAGGTGGAGATCCGCCTGCCCGATGAGGAACGGCGGCTCCAGGCTGCCCGCTGTATGGACTGCGGGGTGCCTTTTTGTCATTGGGCCTGCCCGGTTTCCAATGTGATGCCCGAATGGCAGGACCGGCTGTACCGGGGGGATTGGGTCGGGGCCTGGGCGGCCCTGGAGGACGCGAATCCCTTCCCGGAATTCACCGGCCGGGTCTGTCCCGCCCTCTGTGAAGCCTCCTGCGTGCTGGGGGCCAATGATGAGCCGGTCACTATCCGTCAGAATGAATTGGCGGTCATAGAAAAGGCCTTTGAATTGGGCCTGGTGATCCCCCGGCCCCCCAGGACCCGGAATGGGAAAAAGGTCGCCGTGGTGGGCGCCGGGCCTTCGGGGCTCTCCGCCGCCTATTACCTCAACCGGGCGGGGTTCTCGGTTACCCTCTACGAGGGGGACCGGAAACTGGGGGGCTACCTCCGGTACGGCATCCCGGACTTTAAGTTGGATAAGAGCTTTATCGACCGGCGGGTGGCCCTTATGGAGGCCGAGGGGGTGGTGTTTAAAACCAATACCCGGATAGGGGCCGCCCGCTATGGCTTTGGCTCCCCCGGCGCCGATGGCGGCTCCGGGGGGGACGCGGCGGTGATCGATCCCGGGGAACTTCTTTCAAGCTGCGACCTGGTCCTTCTTACCATCGGCGCCAGGGAACCCCGGGACATCAAGACCCCCGGCCGGGAGCTTTCGGGCATAGTCCAGGCCCTGGATTTCCTTTCCCTCCAGAACCGCGTCCTGGGGGGTGAAGCCGGGGCGGGAATGGAGCCCCTTACCGCGTTTGGGAAGCGGGTGGTGGTCATCGGCGGCGGCGATACCGGGGCGGACTGCGTGGGAACCTCCAACCGCCAGGGCGCCATGCGGATCACCCAGATCGAGGTCCTGCCGAAGCCCCCGGAACACCGGAGCGAAGCGGAGCCCTGGCCCCTCTGGCCCAAGGTGCTTAAGACCTCCAGTTCCCACCTTGAGGGGGGGGAGCGGCTCTGGTCGGTTAACACCAAGGCCTTTATCGGCCGGGGCGGCAAGGTCGAGGCCCTCCAGGCCTGCCGGGTGGAATGGACCGAAAAGGATGGCCGGTGGGCCATGGCGGAGGTCCCCGGGTCGGACTTCGAGATCGGCGCGGACCTGGTACTCCTGGCCATGGGCTTTACCCATGTGGTACAGGACGGGGTCGTGGCCGGCCTGGGGCTTGAAACCGACGACCGGGGCAACATCCGTACCGCCGGCAGCTTCCATACCTCCAACCCCAAGGTTTGGGCCGCCGGGGATTCCCGCAACGGGGCAAGCCTGGTGGTCCGGGCCATTGCGGACGGCCGGGCCGCGGCGGAGGCGATAATCCGCTCCCTGTAAGGGAACCGGAAAGGCCGGGCAAAGGCGTTGACTCTTTATCCGGGATACTTTACAGGAATTTCACCGGTACGGTGAGGAAATTCCCTGGGGTCCGGCCTGACGCCTTATTCGGAACAGCGGCTTTTACAGGGCCTAAAGAACCCGCTTGCGCGGGGGAGATGCTGCTTTTTTTCATCAACACGTTATCACGTGCTTTTCGGGGCGTGGCCGATGACACCCCACCAGGTTTTTCTCCACCGTACCGGTGCGTTTTCTCCGGGTATCACGGATATACGCCCAAGAACGGCACACGAACCGGTGAGCGTGTATTGGAATTACCGGTAACACCTCCCCCTC
>JAISOR010000002.1 GCA_031275535.1 Treponema sp.
GCGGAACGGCCGAAGACCTCCGGCTCGTACATACATTCCGCCTGGGCCGGCGGGGTGGGATATATCCCGGGCATCACCGCCCGGAAGCGGAACTCCACCTCCCGTTTCCCCGCGGGGAAAGCATCCCAATGGAAACGGACCTCATCATCCATGATAAAACGGACCGGTACGGTATTGTCCCAGGCATAGGGATCGTACTCCGCGGAACGGCCCCCGGCCTCCCGGCGTTCCCTGGCCGCCCCGGGGTCCTCCTCCGGGGGCCGGGTAGAGCTGGTTACAAAGAGGGCGTCCACAATTTCCGCCCCGGAGGGAACCGGGGCGCGGAGGGCCACAAAGGTCCGGTCCCTGGAACTGGAGACCACTATCCGGCGGGTATAGGTTTGCCCCGGAATAAGCCGGCCGTCTTGTACGGGGTTTCCGTCGGCGTCAAAGGTTTCGGGGAAAACCCCCAGCCCCTCGTCCCGCCGGCCCGCCAGTTCCGTAGGAATGCCGTAACGGAGGCTGGCGGTATAAAAAAGCCGGCCCTGCCCGGTCCGTTCGATCCGCAGGGGGAGCAGGGTATCCCGGCTCAAGCCCTCCAGGGGGGGCTCCGGGAAGGTCCAGGTCCGCGACAGGGGGGACACGCCGGCGGAGGAGAATTCCCCCCCCAGAAGGGAGCTTCCCCCCAGGCTTGTTTGGGCCTGCAGAACCGCCGGGACCGTTCTTCCGGCGGCATCCGCGGCCCCGGCGTTTTCCTCCCCGGCGATCCGGGCAAAGGCCAGGACCGCCCAATAGGAAGAGGCCGTGTTGGTCCACAGGCCCCGGCGCTGCCGTTCCAGAAGGGCCGTGGCAAGGCGGGTGGTCATATCGTCATCGGGATACAGGGTGTGGAAGAGCATTAAAGCCAGGGCATAGCGATCCGTATCGGTACCCCAGAAATTCCCCCGCTGCTCGTAGGTGTCGGTTAAATCCAGGGTACGGGTTCCGGGACGGATAAACCGCTTGACCCGGTCCCGGGTAGAAACCGCCAGATCCTTCATCCCCAGTTCCAGCGCCGCCAGGCCCGCAAAGCTCCAGCCCGCAATGCCAAGCTCATCCCCCTGGCGCAGGAAGGCGCTGATCTCGGTCCCGATCTTCTCTCCGTACATGGTTCTGACCCAGAGGGAGTAGCCCCGCAGGAAGGGATCCCCCGCTGCCACCCGGCGGGCGGATTCCGAGGTGGTAATATACCGGAGCAGCGCCGGTACATCCATGGCCGGGGGGATCGCATAGCCCCTGGTCCGGGCCAGGGCTGTTATATGGGCCGTCCTAAGGGTAACCAGAAAATTGCCGTACTGTCCTCCGGGCCAATAGGGATAGGAACCATCGGCAAGCTGATTCTTGGCGATCCAGGCCAGTTCATCTTCAATTACCTTCTTGGGGTTCCGTACCGGAGTGTCCAGGCCAAAGGTATCGAGGTACTCTTCAAAGGCGATCAGGGGGAGGAGCCGGGCGGTCCGCTGTTCAAGGCAGCCGTAGGGATAGTCCAGCAGATACTGCACCGTTTCTTTAAGGTTTGCCAGCCGGGAGGCGGACAGGGAGAGGGAAAAGGTCCCGGTCCCTTCGGGAACCAGGGAGGGAATTACCACCCCTTCTTCGACAAAGCTGTCATCGGGGCCCAGATTGCCAATGGCGCTGACGGTCTCGTAGACAAGGGGCCGGTCCACGGTAAGGGTCCTGATGATCCGCTCATTGACCCCGGAGGATCCGGGAACCCCCGAAGACCGGAGGGTAAAGGCCAGTTGGGCCTCCCCTGAACCCACCGCCGCGGTTCGGAAGGAAACTTCCCGGGCAGCCCCCGGGGGGATCCGCAGGGTCTTATCAGATTCACCGTCCACCTCCAGCACCGTATCCCAAAGGCTCCCGGGACCATCCGCCGGGGCGGGGATATCCTCAATGGCCAGGGAGACCCTGGCTTCCACCGCTTCTTTTTCCAGGTTGGTGAGGATCAGGGACACCGTCCCGGTATCCCGCCAGCGCAGTTTCCGGGGCAGGACGGCCACGGCGGTAAGGGGGGCGCTGACCCGGAGGTCCTGCTCCCGGAGGCCGAATTCCTCCCGGCCCACGGCCACCGCGGTACAGCGGTAGGTGGTCAGGGAATCGGGGAGTTTGAATTTGACGGTCACCGTGCCGTCACTGCCGGTTACCAGATAGGGCTCGAACACGGCGGTGGGCCGGAAGTCCTTTCGCTCGTCGAGCTTGGAGCTGTCCTCATCATCCCCCCCTTGCAGGTCCGAAAGGGCGTAGGTTACGGGATCGATGAGCAGGGAACGGCTGTCGGCGCCCTGCACCCCCAGGGGGAAATTACGGGAATCGTAGAAATAGGCCAGGGGGTCCGGCACGTGGTAATCGATAAGGTCCACCACCCCCCGGTCCACGGCCATAAAGGTCAGCTCCGTCCCCGCCGCGGGTTTTCCGTCGAGGCTTACCGTCAATCGAATCTCCGCCTCCCCGGCGGGGCCATAGACCCCCTGGGAGGGCTCAATCTCTATCGTATAATGGCGGCCGGCATTATCCACCGAAAGGCTCGTAAGGCCAAAGAGGCCCTTGGGTTTATCCAGGTCCGGCTCATAGTAGCTGTTATTTGGAGGGGCGGAACGGACCGTATAGGATGAAAGGGCCACGTACACGATGGGGGTGTAGGATTCCTCAATAGGAATATCGATGGTCCGGGCGGAACCATCCAGTTCGATAATCTTTTCGGAGATGAGCTTCTCCCGTTCAATGGTGAGGAGGTATTTACCCTTGGGAAGGGGAGACCGGACCATGAGCCGGGCGGTATCCCCCGGCGCATAGACCCCTTTATCCGCGGTCAGGGTGATGCGGTCCACGTCATCGGAACCCCAGCGCACCCACCCGGCGCCGCTGACGTAAAAACTCTGCCGGGTAAGCACGGGCCGGCCCCGGTGATCCAGGCTCCGCAGGCGGAGTTCCCATTGGCCGCCCTTATCGGGCGTAAAGGAGAAGATCCCGGCCCGATCCCCCTTGAGGCCGGCCAGGTCCACGGTCTGTTCATCCACCAGTTCTTCCACCCGTTCCCAGAGCAGGTTCACCCGGCCTCCGATTCCGGCCTGGCGGGCCTGTTTCCAATCATGGCGGATAAGCTGGATAGCGAGGGTCCCCGCCTGGGGAAGGGCCCCCGTATAGGGAAGCCCCTCGGGGGATACCAGGGTCCAGCTTAAAGCGGCGGGGCTTCCCCCGGCAAGGAAATAGGCGGAGGGCCGGGAAGCGGCGTTCCCGGCGGGAAGTCCCTTGCTAAGCTCCGGGGCGCCGGGGATGCCGCCGGACACGGGGTCCAGCCGGGAGGCGATATAAAAAGAAGCGGGGTGGACCATCACAAAGCCCCGGCTCGAGATTTCCTGCCGGGCGGCGTCCTGGGCCGAAGCTTCCAGGCGGTAGCGGTACAGGGCCCCCTCAATGCCGTCTACCGGGGGCAGGGTCGATATATCGACGCTGCCGTCGGGACCCAGGGTCCCCTCGCCGCGGTCCGCATAATAGCGGCCGTCGGAAAGTTCCGGGCCAAAGCGCCAGTATTGCCAGGGGCCGCCGGGGTTAAAAGCCGCGGGCTCCCTGGTCCAGTAGTAAGAATAGGGCGCCCCTGCCAGGACTCCCCCGGCCAGATAGGACGCGGAGAAATGCCCCGTGATGGATTCCCCCTGGTAGGAGAGGGTCTCCGGGAAGCTCAGGGAAGAGGACACCCGGAGGCGTTCAAAATTCGCAACTAAAAAGGTGATGGCCTGGGCCGCGTCCTGCCGGGTATACCGCAGGGTATAGCGCCCGGGGTCCAGGTCCGCCGGGAGGGTAAAGGAACCATGGCTGCCCCCGGTTCCCGTGGTGTCCCCCGAAAGGGAGGCGATCACCGGGGCTTGATAGGCGCCGCTGCTTACCTCAAGGGTGTAAGGGCCCTGGTAGGCCTGGTATTGGCCCCGCAGGAGCCTGCGGTCTATGCCCCGGAAGGTGACGGTTTCTCCGGGCCGGTAGATCCCCCGGTCGGTAAAGAGGAAGACCACCGGCCGCTCGGTTTCGGCCTTAAGGGGAGAAACCGCGGCATCCACATCAAAACGCCAGATGTTGTGGCTGTTATTGGGGATAAATTCAACCTCATCCCCCCCGGCCTGGGCGCCGCCGGCTTCGACTACCCGGATCCTAAGATTCTGCTCCGGGCTATTCCCGCTTCTCAAAGAGGAGGGCCCGGCAAACCGGGCTGCAAAATCCCCGTCGGGAAAGTCAAAAACCGCCAGGCCCTGGGCGTCGGTCCTGCCTTCCCGGACCACCTGATCCCCCGCCAAAAGCATTACCTGGGCATCCGCCACGCCTTCTCCGGTAGAAAGCCGGGTGGCCCAGGTTACGACCCTGTTATAACCGTACCGGACCGTGAGGCCTATATCCGTTACCTGTACCGTAAGCCAGGCCTGGTCTTCGTAAAGGCTGCGGGACCCCCAATTTGAACGGGTGGTATATTCCCAGGCCAGGGCGGCGCTCCCCTTAGCTCCGGGGCCAAGAAAGGGGGAAAGATCTTCCATAAAATACTGCTTGGAATTCCGGGGGAAACTTGCCATATCCATGGCCTGCAACAATCCCGAAGGCGCCCGCTCGTAGGGTCCCGAAGCGCCCCGGATGATCCGTTTGACGGATACCGGATTCTGGGCCTCCCAGACCACCCGGGGGGGAAACCCCGCTTCCAGCATCCGGGAACCCCGGTTGCCTATATACACATAACTATTGGCATCCCCTATCCGGACGGCGACGTTTTTTTCCTGTCCCAGGGGCCTTCCCCAGAGGTCCTTTAGATCCGCCGAAATCCGAACCTGGTAGCTTTTCCCATACTCCAGGGGCAGTTGGTTGAGGACCACCGTGGACCCATAGACATGGACGTTTCCGGCCTTTAAGGGAGGGAACCCGGCGATGGAAAAAACGTCCGTCCCATTCCCGGGGTCCACGGGGTGGCTAAAGGATATCAGAATGGGGATAGACGCCCCCTCTTCGGTCCGGGGGGAAGAAGTAGACCGGGCGCTTATCTCTTCATATTGAAAGGGGAACAGGGTATGAAAGGAAAAGGTCTTTTCCTCCCTGGCGCCCAGGAAATCCGGTTCGGAACGGGCCCCCGGAAGGATAGCCAGGGTTCCCCGGGTGTTCATGGGAAGCTGCTCCTCCAAAACCAAGAGAACCCCCTGCTCCGGGACAAACCGTTTTTCGTCTATTTTTGCGGGCCGGGAAACCCGGAAGGGCCAGGTCCGGCCATCGGCGCGGATCTCTATCCAGTTTTTTATCTCCTCCAAATTTACGGGATAGGAAAAGATGAGGACCATGTTTTTTGCTTCCGCCGGATGAGCATCATAGGAGTTTACCCAGGACTCCCCATCCCCAAGCTGCCAGGACAAAACCGAAAGCCGCTCGGTCTCAAAACTAAAGGACCGGGGGCCCTCAAGTTTTTTACCCCCCAGGGATACCATCTGGTCGGACACCGTAACGGTGTAGCGCCGCTGGGGCAGCTTTTCGTCGTCGCTTTCAAAGGCCAGGAGTTTTGACCCGTACCAGCGGAATACCCCCGGCAGCGGGGGATCAATGGAAAAAAGGTTCGCCGCCTGGGGCGTACCGGAACGGATGGGATCCCCCAGCCTGGCCAGGGGAACTACGGGCTGGGAAAACACCACATATATAGAGGGCTTTTTTATTTCCGGGGGAAGCTCCCCCTCGGGCCCATAATCGACCAGCCGGAAGGGCTCATCGGTTTCCGTTATGGTTCCGCCGGCCTCCGGGGATGTTTCGGGAAGGGCCTCATAGTAGGCGATCCGGTAGGAGGCCAGATCCGGGATAAGCCTCCCGCTTTCCACGAAGGAACCGGAAAAAGAGCTGATTGAGGAAGAGTCCGGGGGATTTCCCCCGCAGCCGATAAGGGTCGCCAGGCCCCATATAAGGGATATAAAAAAAACAAAACCGGGAAGCCGGTTAAAGGACCGCATAAAATTTCTCCTGGATTACAATTATACTTCTTTTTCCTGTTCTGAACAATGTTGTTGGCCTGTAATTCCACATTTGAACGAAAATTTGGCCTGGGCAGAACATCTAAATGCGGCCCGCCCAACAACGGCACGCGAACCGATGAGCGTGTATTGGAATACCGGTAACATCTCCCCCGCGCAAACGGGTTCTTTGGGCCCCGGGAAAGGCCTCTTCCCTGCCGTTTTGGACCTGTGTTATAGTACCCCATGGAATTTAATCCCGATACAAAATACCGGAACCTGCCGGCCGTGGCCTTGGTGGGGAGGCCCAATGTGGGGAAATCAACCCTCTTTAACCGCCTCTTGCATAAGCGCCGGGCCATTACCGATCCCACGCCGGGGGTGACCCGGGACCCTGTGGGGATGGATACTTTTATCGCCGGGAAACCCCTCCGGCTCATCGATACCGGGGGCTTTAAGCTGGACCGGGAGGACCTGGACGATCTGGTGATGGAGCGGACCCTGGAAACCCTGGAACAGGCGGACCTGATCATCCTTATTCTGGAAGCGGGAGAACTGACTGCGGAGGATGAGGAATTTATCGGCTTTCTGCGGCCCCGGCAGGATCGGCTTCTGGTGGCGGTAAATAAGACCGAAGGGGGCCGCCGGGAAGCGGATTCCTGGAACCTCCTTTCTTACGGCTTTGAGAAGGTCCACATGATCTCCGCGGAACATGGGGACAACCTGGGGGATCTGGAGGCGGATATCGTTGCCCGGCTGGATTTTTCGGGGGTCACGGTGGATGACGCCGAAAAACGGCCCATCCGTATCGCCCTGGTGGGAAAGCCGAATACGGGAAAGTCCACCCTGTCGAACCGGCTTACCGCATCGGCGGCTTCCATTGTAAGCCCTGTTCCGGGGACCACCAGGGACGTGGTGGAGGGGGCCTTTGCCTATAAAAACCGGGAATTCCAGGTGCTGGATACCGCGGGGATCCGGCGGAAGAGTAAGGTTACTGAAAACATCGAATACTATTCGGTGACCAGGGCTATTAAATCCATGGACGAGGCGGATGTTGTTTTCCTGATGATAGATGCCCTGGAGGGGCTTTCGGAGCAGGACAAAAAAATCGCCGCCCTGGCCAATGAGCGGGGCCGGGGCATCATCATGGTCCTCAATAAATGGGATACCATGCCTCAGGTAAAAAACGCCTTTACCGCCGTCTCGGACCGGATCCACTTCCTCTTTGGCAAAATGGAGTATGCCCCCATTGTACCGGTCAGCGCCAGGGATGGGACCGGGGTGGATACGCTGTTGAATACGGCAATCCGGATCTATGCCCAGCTTATCCGCCGCGTTGATACGGGGCCTCTGAACCAGGCCCTGGAACAATGGCTCCGGGAAAATCCGCCCCCCATAGGCCCCCGGACCCGGTTCAAGATAAAATACGCGGTCCAGGTTTCGGATAATCCGGTACACTTTGTCTTTTTCGTGTCCCGTCCCCAGGCGGTAAACGAGGCCTATCTGTCATATCTTCGTAATAAAATCAGGAAGGATCTGGGATATTCCCTTATCCCCATTGGGATTGAAGTCCGGCCTTCCCGGAAAGACCGGGCCGAGGTGCGGAAGCAGGCGACCGGCAAGCAGGCGGCCGGCAAGCAGGCGGCCGGCAAGCAGACATCCGGCAAGCAGGCGACGCCGGAACGGGGCCCGCCCAGGCGGAGATGAACGGTGGCGGCCTACGGAATTGGAGACCTGGAGCGGTTCCTGGGGGTAAGGGCCCATGTTATCCGGTATTGGGAAAAAGAGGTCCCCTTGATTCAGCCCAAAAAGGACAGCGCCGGCCGGTGGATATATTCCAAGCGGGATCTGCTCATCTTTTTTAGGTTAAAGTATCTGCTTTACAATCGCCGGTTTACCCTGGAAGGCGCCAGGGAGCAGCTTTTCCGTGAACTTACGGGGACGGGGGAACAACCGGGTTTAAAGGCCCACCTCGAGGCCCTGCGCTCCGGCCTGGTGGAACTCTACTTTTTAGTCCATGGTTCCGCCGGGGGGGATGAAAAACCGGCGCCGGAAGACAGGGACCGATCCTGATGAGTACCCTTTTTCCGCCCCTGGGGGCCGAAACCGGCGCCGTTCTGGAAGGGTTTTCCGCCCTGGTTGATACGGTCTTCCCCCTGCCCCAGCGGTTCCGCCGGGGGCTGCCCCGGGATGTGGCGGAACTTTCCCGGCTCCTCACCGCCGGCCGCGGCGACCGGCCGGATGCTTACCTGGGACGGCCCGCCATGCTTTCCGCCTATCTCCGGTACTTTCTTCCCTGGAACCTCTACCGCCTTTCCCGGCTGCTTCCGGCCCTGGCCCTTCCCCTTTCCGCCGGCGCGGCCCTCATCGACCTTGGCTCCGGTCCCCTGACCCTGCCCCTGGCACTGTGGATCTCCCGGCCGGATCTGCGGGAACTTCCCCTGGATTTCCGTTGTCTTGACCGGACCGGCGCGGTGTTAGACGCGGGGAAGGAGCTTTTTTATGCCCTGGCGGGCCGGGACAGTCCCTGGACCATCAGGACCATCCGGGCCTCCCTGGGGACGCCGCTTAAAGGCCCCGGGGCAAACCTGGTTACGGCGCTTAATGTATTCAACGAGATCTTTTGGCCGGATCACCGGATGCTTTCGACCCTGGCGGAGAAAAACGCCCGCCTCCTTTCGGCCCTGTCTTCGGAAGGCGGCTCCATCCTGGTGGTGGAACCGGGCATACCCCGATCCGGGGAATTCATCGGCGCCCTTAGGGCTTCCCTTGCGGACAGGGGCCGTATGCCCGCGACTCCCTGCCCCCACGCGGGGGTCTGCCCCTTTCCCGGCCGCCGGCCGGGAAAAAGCTCCGCCAAGTGGTGCCATTTTTCCTTTGAAACCGAAGACGCCCCCCAGGTCCTGCACAGGCTCTCCGCCGCTGCGGGGCTCCCCAAGGAGCGGGCCACCCTGAGCTTTTTGCTTGCAGGCCCGGGAAGTACCGAAGGCTCGGATACTACGGCAAACAGGGCAAACGGCCCGCCGGCGGGGGGAGAAATGCTTCCGGTACGGATTATTTCCGATCCCTTTCCCGTACCTTCCGGATATGGCCGCTACGGCTGTTCCGGCCTGGGGGCCGTATTGCTTGTGGGGACCAGGCAGGCC
>JAISOR010000013.1 GCA_031275535.1 Treponema sp.
GGAAGCTAAGCATAGAAACCATCAATGAAAAAAGCGCGGCCCTGAGCCCCTATGGGGAGGCCCTTAAGGCCATGGGCTTTCTGCCGGACCGGGGAAAATTGATACTTTGGGGGTGAAGAAAGTCCGGAGTGTGGGGAGTGAAGTGGTGTGAGGTGATGGGGGAGGACGGTAACGATATGCGATTGCTTGGAAATAAACAGGAAGCGCGAAGACACAATGGGCTTCAGGTTCCCGTGCATGCTTCACCGAATGTTCCGGCTCAAGTCCTACCATTCCCGGGGCTTGAAGGATGCCGGATTCTCTATGGTCACCGTGTCTCCCGATTGCCGAATCACGTAAAAGCCCTTCTTTAGGGCGTATTCTTTCACATTATCCGCCACTATCGCTGCGGCCACCGCGCCCAGAAATTTGCGCCTGTCTCCCCGGTCATCCGCATAGCGCCGAAGCTTCTCCATCCGTTCAATATGCTCATCCACATGGGCCACGATCAACTGGGTCTTTACCTCTATGGCTAAAGCGTATTCCCCGTTCTCCAGCAGGGCATCAATCTGCGTAATGATCTCTTTTTTCCGGTCTTCGATAAGTACGCTGGGACCCGCTTTGGTGAACTCATAACCCAGGGCGTTAAATTTTTCTTTTATATTGGCCAGGACCAGGTGTTCAACCACAATGCCCAATTTGTTTCCCAGATTGCCTACGATACGGGAGGCCTCCTTTACAACCCTGTCGGTCTCCTGAAACTTCTTGTCCGTATCCTGAAACTTCTTGTCGGTTTCCTGGAACTTCTTGTCCGTATCCTTGAAGCTTTCCCGAATCTCCCTGAACTGTTTTTCGGACTCCTGAAATTTTTTATCGGTCTCCTGAAACTTCTTATCGGTCGCCTGAAACATGGCCCAGACTTTTTCAAAGGTCAGATGTTCGGCCGGTTCATAGGTGTTTTGTTCAGACATGACATCCCCTCCGGAACGTAATAATACTATACAGATGACGGGATGTCAAGGGAAGGAGGCAGAGATTTTACGGTTACATGAGGGGCAACCGCTAGGGTCCCGGCAGAAGGGAGCCGTCCCCGGATAAAACCCTGTCTCCCAGGGCTATCCCGGTCCGGCTGAACCAGCCCTGGGGAACCTCCAGGGCATAGCGGAGGGAGCGGTTTGACCGTATGGGGCTCAGATCCCGGGGCTTCATGTCGTGTATTTCCAGGATCCTGCCATCGGAGGAAATATAGGCAATGGAGAGAGGAATAAGGGTATCCTTCATCCAGAAGGAGAGGATCTGATCCCGGTCAAAGACGAAGAGCATCCCCTCCCCATCGGGCAGTTCCTTCCGGTTCATCAGGCCCCGGGCCCGCTCATCATCGGTACGGGCGATTTCCGCCCGGATAGATACCGGAGCGCCGGGTTCCCCGGCCTTCTCTATGCACAATTCCATGACTTCCAATCGCGGGGAAGATTTCCCCCCCAGGGCGCTGCAGTTTATGGTAAAAACAAAGAGGACCCATACCAAGAGACCGGCCCGGCGTTTCATGCCAAACTCCTTTAGAAGGAATCCAGGAATTCCTGGCGCAGAAAAACTTCCCCCGCCTCCTCCGCCGTGGATTCCTCAATTATCTGGTTAAAGACCCTTTTGTCAATGTACTTTACCGTTAGGGGCCGTTCAATGGCGATCCGGGTTTCGGAGGATTCCCATACCGCCTGTTTCGGATCCAAAAAGACCGGTTCCCCGTATTTTTTTACAAAGGTGGTAAATACCGAATAATGATCTATCAGTTCCGGGTCC
This sequence comes from Treponema sp., assembly GCA_031275535.1. The sequence continues at coordinate 1,780 of JAISOR010000013.1, forward strand.
AGGGAAAAGGCCATGATAAAGAGCTCGCCCTCCCGGAGCTGGAAAAAGGCCCGCCGGATAAAGGAAAACCCCGTGGTTTCCACCAGGCTCTGCTCCCGGGAAGGTAAGAAGGACACATCCCGGTCTCCCCGGAAATGAAAGGCCCCGTCGTTTTGCAGGGTGGTCTTTAAGTCATCCAGACCCAACCCCAGCCGGATATTCCTAAAGCTGCGGGGCAGGGCCGCCCCGCCGGGGCCGGCGTCTTCGGCGGCGTTTTCCCCGGGAGCCGAGGAATCCGCCGGAGCCGCATCAAGGGTATCCAGCATTTCGGGAAGCGCCTGGGGCGGATCCGTAAGGGTCTGGGCCATGGCGGGCGACAAGGAGCCCATCAAGACAAGGAGCCAACAAAGGCGGCGTATGAATATCATCAAATTCCTCATTAGTATTATCGGCAAATACAGGCTAAATGGTAAGGCCGTCGGGGGGAAGGGAAATTCTTAGGTCCAGGAGGCAGACTCGCGGCGGGCCTTTTCGATGCGCTGCATCTTCCTGAAATAGGCCGTCTCCTTGGCAATCTCCGTAACATCCTGGACATAAATTTTATCTTTCATCACCTGGAACTTTTTATTTTCCATCATTTTCCGCAATACCAGCGTACCGTCTCCCGGGGGAAGACCGACCATATTAACCAGTTCCTTGGGCCCAAAATCAAAGACATAGGATTGGCTGGGCCCGATGTTTACCCGGTTTTTTTCAAGCTGAATCAGGAGGGCGTCATACATCCGGCCCAGGGGGTCGGAGATCAGGGTATTGGCCAGCTGTTTATAGATAAACCAGATCCGCTCCGCCAAAAGGGTGGTAAGCCGGGCGATAATCTGGGGCTGGGTTCCTATCATCCGCTCAAAATTTGCCCTATTTACCGCCAAGACCACACAGTCCTCGTAGGCCACCGCGCTGGCCGCCCGGGGCTTGGACTCCAGGAGGGACATTTCCCCGAATATATCCCCGGTCTTAAGCACCGCCAGGAGTACCTCGTTGTTATCCACGATTTTTGCTATTTTTACCGATCCCTTCTGGATGATATAGAGCTCATCCCCCGGCTCGCCTTCGGAAAAAATCATGGAATCCTTGGGATAGGTCCGGTTAAATTCATCGGGCCGGTAATCCAATTTTACCGCCTTGGCATAGGGCCCTATCTTCATCATCCGCTCCCGGGCCAGGGCTACATTAGCCCCCCGGGGACAATACTTTAGATACTGATGATAGGCATAATAGGCCTGATTATACTGGCTCTGTTTGGCATAGTATTCCGCCACCTTAAACAAATGGGAAATGTCATTCTCGGCGGTATTTTTAAGGGTTAGCCGGGTAAGGGCTTCGTCCAGGTAGCGCATGCGTTTGGAAAATTGAAGGATAATCTTCATCGCCACCGAGCTATTATTCTGTATCAGCTGGCCGTATTGTTCCTTTTGAACGGAAATCAGGGTAACATCGGTCAAGGCCTGGGCGGTTTCAATATGGCTATGGGAAGACATGGTAGACACGACCCCGAAGAAGTCTCCGGGGCCCAGGATATTGCCCCCCTCCTCTTCCACCACCTCCACTTCCTTTGAAATTCGGACCTTTCCCTGCCGAATAATAAAAAAGCGGTCGGTGTTTTGCTTGCCCTCGACCACGATGTATGAGTCTTTATTAAAGCTAACAAAAGCAAGCTGTAGCTGTCCTGCCATCCCCACCTCGAGTAACGTATCTTTTAAAAGTATAGGAAGCCTTTTCGGGCTTTGTCAATGAGTCCCGGGACCGCCCAGGGCAAAAGCCTTTACTCTCTATCCGGGATACATTACAGGAACTTCACCGGTACGGTGAGGAAATTCCTTGGGGTCC
>JAISOR010000059.1 GCA_031275535.1 Treponema sp.
GCCTTACAAAACTGCGAATTTCAAGGTTACTTTCCCAAAACTGAAGTTTTGGGAAAGCCTCTTTGAAATTCGCAGTTTTGCAAGGCTGAAAGCCTGAAAAACTACAAGAGCCTGTCCCATCGAACCGGAGGTTCGCACCGGGCGCGGCGAGCGCACAGTCAATTAGTTTTGGGACAGGCTCAAGCCATTGTATTTATGTCATAATTTTGTTAAGATACCCCCATTATTGAGTATTAGGGAATACTGATGGCAAATTACGGTAAATACGGTCTTTATGACTATACGCTGTCCCCCGCCGGGGAAGAACGGGCCCTGAGGGTCCACGAGGAGAGCATCATCATTGATATGCTGTTCCAGGGCCCCCTTTCTCCCTATTCGCTGGAGGAGGATTTCAGCCGGATGGTGGCGGAAAAATACGCGCCCTTAAAAAGTTCCGCCCCGGATAAGTACCGCAGGAAGATACAGGATGCCATGCTGGAATACGCCCTCCGGGGGGAATTGCCCGCCTTTAAGGAATGCTGGTACGACAGCGGCATCACCGCGGGCTGCCGTCAACTGGACACCTCCGGCCCTCCGGAGGATCTGATAAAGAGCATGGCCGATTGCCAGGCCCAGTTCGACACCTTCTCGGACTGGCTGATCAAGGCCCTTACCGCCGGGGATATCCGCCGGGCAAAACAGGAACGGAAAAAAGCGGGGTTTATCCTCTGCCAGGACACGATGACCCTGGGTAAAGACCTGGACATGATCGACGCCCTCTACCGCTTTGGCCTGCGGGTTATGCAGCTCTCCTACAATACCCAAACCCATGTGGCCGCCGGATGTTACGAGCGATCCAAGGGGGCAGGGGTGACCAACTTTGGGGTCCGGTTTATCGCCCGGATGAACGAATTGGGGATGATCGTGGATACCGGCCATTGTGCGGACCAAACCGTGCTGGATGCCTGCGCCCTTTCCAAGACGCCGGTGATCGCGTCCCATTGCTGCGTGCGGAGCGTTTATCCCCATAACCGCTCCAAGGGGGATGAGGCCCTGCGGGCAATTGCCGAAAGCGGCGGCGTAGTGGGCCTGGTAACCATGCCGAACTTTGTCCATGGGGACAGCAAAAAGGCCACCATGGAGCATTTTCTAAACCAGGTGGATTATGCCGTAAAACTCTGCGGGGTCGATCATGTGGGGATCGGCACCGATTGGCCCATGAGCGAAGTGATGGAGTCCCTGGTACACATGCGGGACGTGATAGCCCCCACCCTGGGCTTCCTCCCCGGGGACGGCCCCGCGGAGGAGACCATCGAAGGGTTCACCGAATACCGCCAGTTTATCAATATAACCCGGGGCCTGGTTAAGCGGGGCTACGATGACGCCGCTGTTTCCAAAATTCTGGGGGGGAACTGGCTGCGGGTCTTTGCCGATGTGTGCGGTTAGTCATGGTTATAAGGCGTTTTGAAAACCGATACCATTTTCAAAACATCTTCATATAAATTTTTGTCCTAAAGGAGCTGTTTTATGAAAAAGATGCGTTTGTTTTTTGTTTTGTCCCTGATCCTTTTGATTGCCGGGGCCGCCTTTGCCGGCGGCCAGGGCGGCTCTGCCCAGGCCGGAAGCGGCGGGCCCAAAGATACCATGGTGGCGGGCCTGGCGGGACTTTCCACCGCCATCGATCCCATGCTTGCCAACTTTTCAAATGTCACCTCCATCGGGAAGCATATTTACAATACCCTGCTGGCCTACGACGACAACAACCGGGTGGTGGGACAAATCGCCACCTCCTGGACCCGTCCGGACGCGCTAACCTGGGAATTCACCGTGGATACGGCCTCCTATAAATTCCAGACCGGCGATCCCCTTACCATGGAAGACATCATATTTTCCCTGGAACGCTGCCGGACCATTCCCCATGCCATGGATTATGTGGACGGTGTTATCAGCATCCGGGCCGAGGGGAACAAGCTCATCCTGAAAACCGACGCCCCCAATAACGGCCTTTTGTATAAGCTTACCAGCGTGGTCATCACCAGTAAGAAGGCGGTGGAAGCCGCCGGGGATAACTGGGGGCAGATAGCCGTGGGAACCGGGCCTTACAAGCTGGTAAGTTTTATCCCCTCCAACGAGGTAGTCATTGAACGCTGGGACGGCCATCCTTCCCTTAAGCCCGCCATCCGCAAGATAACATTCCGGGCTATCAACGACCCCACCAGCCGGTATATCGGTATTGAAAACGGGGAATTTGATTTTGTGGATCAGGTAACCGGCGTGGGGGATATTCGGCGGGCCCGGGCCAACACCAAGCTCAACGCCGAGATTGTTAAAACCCTGGGGATGCGTTTTATGGCGGTTAACGCCTCCAAGGCGCCCTTTGACAATCCCCTGGTGCGGGAGGCCCTGCAGTACACCATAGACCGGGCTTCCATCATATCCCTCTTGAACGGCATTGACGAACCGGCGAATACCATGATTTCCGGGGTCCTGCCGGCCCACAGCGACGTGCAGATCGGCCAGTTTGATCCTGCCCGGGCTAAACAGCTCCTGGCCCAGGCGGGTTATCCCAACGGGTTCAGTACCAGCCTCTGGATCTACAGCGATGCCTGGAAAACCATTGCCGAGATGATGCAGGCAGTACTTGCCCAGGCGGGCATCACCGTTACCATTGAACAATACCAGATCGGCGCCTTCTTCGAGCTTTTGGATGCCGGGGAACATTTTATGCTCCTGGGTAACCAGACCGCCGAACCCTATGCCGTTACCAGCCTGGAGATGTACTACAGCAGCGATTTCTTCGGCTCCTCCGGCAATTTCGGCTTCTACACCAACCCCCGGGCGATGGATCTTATCCGGCAGGCCCTGGCTACGATGGACCCGGAGGAGGAGATCCGCCTTTCGAGGCAGATCCAGGAGGTGGTGGCCAAGGACAGCCCCTACTATCCCATTTCCTATACCGCCGACTGCCGGGTTGTGGTAAAGAACCTGAAGGGTTATAAGTATTATACCTACAGCCAGTGGTATTTCGGCGACGCCTATTTTGAATAAGGACCCGCGGGTCCTAAGGACCCCGGACGGGCTTGAGGCGCCGGGCCGGTAAAGGGCAAGGGAGGCGGAAATGATTCGGTATGTGGCCAAACGCTTGTTAATGTTAATCCCCATTGTTTTCGCCATTACTTTTATTGTTTTTTTCATCCTTGCCCTGACGCCGGGGGACCCCGCCCGGATGATCCTGGGACAAAATGCCACGGCTGCCCAAATCGCGGCCATGCGGGAACAAATGGGGCTGAATGATCCCATCGTCGTCCGGTATGTAAAATACATGGCCGGGGTATTAAGGGGCAATTTCGGCACCTCCTGGTCAACCCGGGAGCAGGTTTTCCGCCTGGTTTTTGCCCGCTTTCCCTATACGTTCCAACTCGCCCTGCTTTCCATGATCCTTACCGTGCTGATCAGCATTCCCCTGGGAATCTACTCCGCGGTAAAGCAAAACTCCCTGGCCGACAGTTCCATCATGGTTTTGAGCATGGTGCTGGCGGCGACCCCCAAATTTTGGCTGGGCATCCTGATGATGCTGGTCTTTTCGGTAAAGTTCGGCCTCCTGCCGACCAGCGGATTGACGGGCTGGAAGAGTTATATCATGCCCACCATCGCCATGGCCGCCGCATCCACCGCCATCGATCTGCGGATTGTGCGGGCCTCGGTACTGGAAGTAATAAAACAGGATTATATTCGTACCGCCCGGGCCAAGGGGGTGCGGGAAAATGTCATATTCCGTAAGCACGCCCTAAAAAACGCCCTGCTGCCGGTGGTTACCGTTATGGGCATGGGTTTCGCTTCGGCCCTGGGGGGCAGCGTACTCATAGAAAACGTGTTTTCCATACCGGGAATCGGCCTCCTGCTTATCGAACGGATCCGGCAAAAGGACACCCCCACGGTGCTTGCCTGCGTTATCTTTATCGCGGTGGTTTTTGCCGTCATCAACCTGATTACGGATATTCTCTATAGTTATATCGATCCCCGCATCAAAGCCCAATATACGCGCCGGGAAAAAAGAAAAACCTAAAGGAGGCGGCCTTGAACAGTGAAGCAGCAGCCCCGGGAGCCCTAAGGCTGGGCCGGAAAAAGGGCCTCTGGCGGGAAGCCTGGATCAGGATGCGCCGTAACCGCTCGTCCATTGTGGGGCTGGTGATCATGGGGATAATCATCTTTTTTGCCCTCTTTGCGAATTTTTTTGCCGATTACGAGACGG
>JAISOR010000067.1 GCA_031275535.1 Treponema sp.
CCGGCCCGGACATCTTCAAGCCCGGGGCCCGCGGAAGCTCCGGCGGGGCCGGTACCGGGGGAAATTCCGGGATGTCCGGCCCGGCGGCCGAGCGCGGCGTAAGCGGCTTCCTGGGACCGGCGCTTGTCTTCTTCCCGGCCGGAAAGGGCAATCCGCCGGTCCACGTCTTTTAGAAGCTCCTTGAGGGATCGTATCCGGTCTTCCACCAGGGCGACGTTCCGGTCGGCGGCCGCATCCATATCGACGTTAAGCTTGTTAATCTCTTCCTTCCATTCGGCCAGGATCCATTCAGGATCCGTCCGGCGGCGGAGGTAATTTTTAAAGAAGATAAACGAAAAACCCCACGCTATGAGGCTGGCGGCGGAAAGGATGATGGATACGATCATGGGGATTCAACCGCTGACATCAACATTTTTCCCCAAGGCCGGGTCCCGGATAACCGGGGGCTCCCCTTCATCCGCGGCTCCCGGCTCCCCGGAGCCGCTTTCCTTCCCCGCCGGCCCCTGATCCTGCCCCTTGCGGGAAGACCGGTCTTTGATGCCCTCCGCCCCCTGTCCCGTGTCCTGGGATTCATTTACCGACTGGATCCGTTCTTCGGTCTTCCTCCGGATCTGATCCCCCTGCAGGGCCTGCTGTATCTGAAATCCCTCTTTCTGATTAACCTGAGTTTTGGCGACCTTATCGAGCTGGGTAAAGAGGGTCTGCAGATCAATTGGTTGTATAGCCATCGGGACCTCTCTTTACATCTTCATCGGGCTCTTCATACTTGGTTACCCGGACCAGGGCGTTTTCGAGGATAAAGGTAACGGCCCGGTATTCGTTCCGCACATCCTCTTTGAAATCCCGGATAATCACCTTAACGCCGGGATATACCTTGGAGGAGGCCGAAACCCGTCCCTTGGTCCGCAGGCTGTTGAGGAAGGCCTGCACCTTTTCCATCTCTTCGTTTACTTTTTTCAAATCGCCTATATGCAGGGCCCGCTTATCCATCAGTTCCTTTAGATAGGCTTCCTTATATTCCGGCAGGGACTTGCGTTGTTTTTTGATATTGATCAGGGTCTGGATATTAAGGGTTATCTCTTCCAGCCGCTTTTCCAGAACTTCCTTGTTTTCCGTAAGTTTCTCAAGCTGTTCCTTGCTCTTCGGATCGAAGCCCACCTCGCAGATGGTCTCGGTTCCGCTGGTGGGGCTTCCCAATATCTTGGCGTTGATCTCTTCCGAAGCCCGCAGGCGGCCCCCTACCACATGGGCCCGCTTCCCCTGGCATATTATCCGTTTAAAGGCATCCACATGGGAGTTGATAATGCCGTCGGAAACGACCACCATATTCCCCGCTTCCACCACCGCGTTTTCAATAAACCGCGCCCAGATGGACCGCCCCGCCCGGACCAGGCCCGACCCTTTACCGGTAATTCCCTGGTGAACGATAATATCCCCCTCGGCGTCCAATTCCGCCTTCTCCACCGTCCCGTTTACCTCAATATTCCCGGCGGCCTTAACGGAAAATCCATCCTCCACATTACCGGTTATGATGACCGTCCCCAGGAAGATGATATTACCGGTTTTAAGATTTACATCCCCCTGAACGGTATAGATCGGTTCTACGTTGATCTTCCCGCCTATTTCCACCACCTGGCCGTTCATATCGGCGATGATCGTCGCCCCATCGTCCCCCACATGGACGTTTTTTCCCAGGGGCAGGGAAATATCCTTTCCGTTCTTTGCGGGAATTACCTTTCCGTTGACCGTTCTCCCGACGATGCCGGTTTCCGCGGGAATCTTCCGCGCCAGGGGCTGCCCCTCGACCACGTTCTTGATGATATTGAGGTCCTTAAAGTCTATCTTTCCGTTGACCCCTTCCCTAAGCCGGACCTTGGTCTGGTCGGTCTCAAAATTGTACTGCAAATAGGCGTCCCGGCCGTTTACGGGCCGGCTTCCTTCGGCAACCAGCACATTCTCTTTATAGGCGGGCCGGTCCGCGAAGTCCCTTAAAAAGTCTTCCTTAACCCCATATACCACCCGGTTGTTCCGTAAAAAGCTCAGGTAGGTTTCTACCGACAGATCGCATCCGCCGGGCCCCGGGGGACTTACAAAGAGGTAGGCCTTCATCTCATCACCGGAAATATCTACTGCCACGGTGGTATCGTTCACGGGGTTGTGTTCAAAGTCCCCCACCCGGACATAGGCGCCGGCTGCGACTTTGACGGTTTCTGCCACCACGGCCTGATCGATGTCTTTTACCAGCCGGGCGTTAAGGAGCTGCATGGCCTGGGCCTCATTGGCCTTCTTCCCCTTCCCCACCGGGGGAACAACCTTAAGAAAAGCGCCGTCCTGGCTCAGCCGGACAAAGACATCCCCGTTTTTATCTTCAATAACATGGGCGGCCAGTTCATCTTCCCCGCCGCCTAAGGCCGCCTGGAGCTTATCCTGCATGACCTGGATCCGCTCATAGGCCCGGATCTTCCAGTTCTTCTTCCCCGAACCAAGCACGCCCGGGGAACCCTTTTCGAGGACTTCGTATTCAATCCGGCGGACCGGGATGTTGAGGAGGGTAGCGGCTTCGGAAACAGCGAACTCCAGGGTAGGACCTTCGGTATTGATCGTCCGGATGGTCCTGTCTTGTTCCAACTGTTCCCTCATCATATGTTGAAGTTGGACAAAATCGACCATCATCACTCCTGTTCCCGGCCCGGCCCTAGACAATACCCTTGCGAATATTCGTTAACTTTGCCCGGAGCCGTAATATGGCCTTGGTATGCAACTGGGATACCCGGGATTCGGTTACTTCCAGGACCCGGCCTATCTCTTTAAGCGTTAGATCTTCATAATAATAGAGAACCAGGATCTTCTTTTCCTTGTCCGGCAATTCGCTGATTGCCTCCACAATGACCCGGCGGATCTCATCTTTTTCCACGATAACATCGGGATTCAGGTTTGAGGGGGCCTCGATGCTGTCCCCTATGGACACCTTGTCATTTTCGTCCCCGGAAAACCACACATCGTTGAGGGATAATATGGAGGTGCCGGAGATCTTCATCATGGTCTTGAGGTATTCATTCTCGTTCATCCCCAGGAAATTCGCTATTTCCTGATCCGTGGCGGTCCGGCCAAGCTGGGCCTCCAGGGAACCGATGGCTTCTTCCACCTCCCTGGTTTTCTGGCGTATCGACCGGGGAACCCAGTCAATGGACCGCAGTTCATCAAAAATAGCGCCCCGGATCCGGGTTACCGCATAGGTCTTAAATTTAACGTTCTTATCGGGATCGAATTTATCTATGGCATCCAGCAGACCGAAGACGCCGAACTCCACGAGGTCGTCAAATTCGACATTATGGGGCATCCCGACCGCCACTTTACCGGCCACATACTTCACTAAAGGTGCATACTGTTTTATGAATAACTCCCGGATTTTTGGATCCCTGTTTTGGCGATATTGCAGCCAAAGTTCCTCTTCTTCTTCTTGTTCTAAGAAATAATTCGCCGAATTACTCCCGAGGACCTTCCCCATAACCTATCCTTTATCTTCCCGTTTTAATATAGTCTGTATGGCGGAAGCCATTTCCTTGACGTTAAAATCCCCCCCCAGGTTTTTCGGCTTCTTCCCGCCGGCGGATCCTCCGGATCCGGTCTCTATAAACTCCCCTCCCCCGCCGTCAAGGGGAGGAGTTATAAAGACATCGGACATAAGCTCCAAATCGGGAAGTTCGTCTACCGTATCGGAAGATCCTTCCTCCTGAGCCGGGACCGCCGCCCCCTGGGGGGACGGGGGAGCCCCGCTTACAGGCCCTTCGTCTACCGTACCCTTTCTAGTATACCCATCTTCAGCCTTCTGGTCCAGGCCATTTCCGTACAAAGGCCCCGCATTTTCGTCCGAAGGGGAAGCGCCCCCGACTAAATCGGTCAGGCCCGTCGAAGCGTCCATTCCCGGGGAAGGCTCCCCGGCCGCGCCCTCGCCGGTAACGGAAATATCCACCCGTGAGCCGGGGCTGTCGGCATCCAGGCCCGCCTCTTCCTCCCCCTGTTCGAGGAGTTCGGGCAAAAACCGGGTCACCAGCCAATAGGCGCCCCCCGCCAGGGCGAAAAAGGCCGCCCCAAAGAGAAGGGCCCGGAGCAGGATCCAGGGGAAGCCCACACCGCTGATAAGCCCCACCAGGAAGGATAAGACAAAGCCAAGGCCCCCGGCAATACCGCTTAATTTTGGATCGAACATGGCAGCGTCCTAATCCCGGCCAAAGAACCGTTTAATCATATTTCCGAATCCCCCGCTTTCTTTAGTATCGCTCCTTTCCATCCGTCCCACAATATGCTGGACGCACTGGGAGGCTTTGCACCTGGGATCTATCACCATAAAGGGCCGCTGCCGCAGCACCGCCTGGGAAACCACGGAGTCATCGTAAATAAAGCCCAAATAGTCCACCTTAAGGTTCAAAAACTGGCCCGCGATATTGGTCATCCGGTCGGCCACTTTTTTCGCCTCCGCCACAGACTTGACCCGGTTGACCACCAGCTTGAGCCCCATGTTAAGGCTGTCTATTTCGGTGGCGATTATCTTGATGATGCCGTAGGCGTCGGTAATTGCCGTGGGCTCCGGGGTGGTGATGATCACCGCATCGTCGGCGGCGGCGATAAAATCCAGCACATTGCTGGAAACCCCGGCGCTGGTATCGATGATGATGATGTCCGCACTGGACAGGGTATCCAGTTCATCGATAAAGTTCTGCCGTTCATCCTCGGTAAGGTTGGCGATCTTGGAAAACCCCGAGGCCCCGGCGACGATGGAAATACCGTAATCGGTTTCCACCAGTATCTCCTTCATGGTCTTCTGTTTACGGATCACATGGTAGAGGTTCCATTTGGGTATCATGTTAAGCATGACATTCACATTGGCAAGCCCCAGATCCGCATCCATGACTACCACCTTTTTCCCCAGCCGGGCATAGGCCAGGGCCATGTTTACCGATACATTCGTTTTGCCGACCCCGCCCTTACCGCTGGTAATGGTTATTATCCGGGTCTTCTTGGCCTCCTTCGGCCTGGGGCCCGCTTCGGAGCTTTTGTTTTTCTGACGCATTATTTCCCGTAGTTCTTCCGCCTGATCTTCCATCATCATCTCCGTTAGCTGTTTTCCGGCCCGCCGGGGGGGAACCGTTTTTCAATCCATTCCCGATCTATCCTGAACCCCTCCAGGCCGATCAAGCACCGGACCACCGTGGCGGGGTGTATATCCCTGGGGACCTGCTGTCCGTCGGTAATATACGAGATAGATTTTCCCTTCTCCTCCAGGGCGCTCAGGATACTACCCACCTGGAGGGTTTCGTCCAGTTTGGTAATGATCACCGACCGGTAGTTGAAGGGCTCAAATTGCTGAAAAATTTCCTTTATGTCGCTGTATTTCGTAGTGGCCGCCAGGGCGAGGTGGACCTCCGCGGAAGAACCGCAGACCCCCAGGAACTGTTTCATCTCCGCCAGTTTAACCGCGTCCCGGGGGCTCTTCCCAATGGTATCGACGAGGATCACATCCGCGTCCGAATTATTGGCCAGGGCCGCCCGTAACTCGTCGTTGCTTTCCACGCAGGAAACGGGGATGCCCATGATCTCACTGTATTTCTTAATCTGCTGCTGGGCGCCGATCCGGAAGCTGTCAATGGATATCATCCGCACCGAAAGGGCCGGCCTGGCCCAGGGCTCGACCCCGTAGAGGGCCGCCAGTTTGGCGATGGTGGTGGTCTTGCCTATGCCGGTGGGCCCCACCAGGATCAGAACCCGGGGCCGCCGGGGAGGGCTTGGGGGGGAATAGATGCGGATCTTTTCCCCAATCCACTCCACCACCTTATCCTGGACCTGATCAAAATCGTCGAGTAATTCCAGGGACAGCTCTTTTTTAACCCGGTCCAGGATCATCTTGATGTAGGGGGCGGAAAAGTCGTTCCGGGTAAGCAGCTCCTCAATGCGGCCCAGGGTGGGATGCTTTTCCCCCTGGCCGGCCGCGGAGGCCTGGGCGTCGATTTTTTCCTTTATGGTCTTGACTTCGCTCAAAACCAACTGCAGGGTAGGATCGGTCTTCCCCGCCGCGGCCAGGACCTTCTTCTTTTCCTCCTCAAAGTCCAGGGGCTGCCGGGGAGGGCTTGGGGAAAAGGCGGAGAGAATTCCCGTAAGCTCCACCCCCTCCCTGGCGAAGAGTCCCAGGAAGCCCCCTATGCGGACCGATTTTTGCATCATCACCTTGGCCCTTTCCCCGTATTTTAAGCGGATCTTCTGAAGGCATTCAGTATAGGTCAGGGCCTGCTCAGTAAAATACTCCATGCTCCTCCATCCTTTTACGTTTCCGTCCGTATTTCACCCACGGCCTCGACGGTAATGTCCGAAACTATCTCCGGCACCGAAAGGACCACCAGCTCCGGGAGTTCCCGTTCCGAGGAGGCCTTAACCAGGAAACGGGCCGCCTCGGAACAGAGGATGACCGGCAGCCAGCCCTGTTCCTGAACCGCCGCCACCGACCGGGAAAGGGCCTTGATCCAGGCGCTTTGCAGGGCCGGTTCCAGGGCCGACATGACCCCCGAGGAGGTTTCCACCCGGCTTTCGATGATCTTCTGCTCCAGGGCCTGATCAAGGGTCAGGACCCTAAGGACCCGTTCATCATCGGCATATTGCAGGCAGAGCTGCCGGGCCAGGGCCTGCCGGGCCTTTTCTGTAAGGAACTGCACGTCCTTGGTAACCGGGCCATAATCCGCCAGGGCCTCCAGGATGGCGACCATGTTGCGGATGGAGACCTGTTCCCGTAGAAGGGCCTGGAGGACCTTCTGAATTTCCCCCAGGTTCAGGGCCTTTTGGGCCTCCTCCACCACCGCGGGATACTCTTTTTTAAGGGTCTCCAGAATAGCCTGGGTATCCTGGCGGCCCAGGATCTCCGAAGAGTGGCGTTTGATGATCGCCGTCAGGTGGGTGGCGATGATCGAAGGGGGGTCCACCACGGTATAGCCCGCCCGCTCGGCCTCGTCCCGCTTATCCTCGCTTACCCAAATGGCGGGCAGCCCAAAGGCCGGGTCCCGGGTCTTTTCCCCGGATATTTCATCCCGTACCCCCCCGGGGTTGATACAGAGGTAATAGCCCATCCGAATCTTGCCCCGGCCCACATCGACCCCCTTGATCTTAAAGCAGTATTCCGAGGGCTCAAGCCGCATATTGTCGATGATCCGGATCCGGGGAATAACCAGGCCCAGATCCAGGGCCGATTCCCGGCGGATCCGGTGAACCCGGTCCAGAAGCTCCGCCCCCTTATCCCGGTCAACCAGGGGGATAAGGCCGTAGCCCAGTTCCAGGGACAGGGGGTCCAGGGGCACCACCGGAGACATCTCCCCGGCGTCGTCCTTGGGCTTTTTGGCCTCCGCGGCCTTAGCCATGGATTCCTCAAAGGTCTTCCGCTTTTTCTGCCTGAGCCGGTAGGCCATAAAGGCCAGGAGCAGGGCCAGGGGGATCAGCACATACCAGGGGAAACCGGGCAGCAGGGCAAAACCCGCCAGGACAATGGCGCCGATCAGGTAGATTCGGAAGTCCCGGGAGAACTGGGAAGAAACATCCTCCCCAAAGGTGCCGGTAGAAACGGAACGGGTCACGATAATGCCCGTGGCGGTGGAGATTAAGAGGGCCGGAAACTGGGAAAGCAGGCCGTCCCCGATGGAGAAGGCGATATAGGTGCCCACCGCCGAGCTAATCGGTTCCCCGTGGAGGGCCGCGCCGATGATGATGCCCCCCAGAATATTGACCACCGTAATAAGGATGCCGACTTTAACGTTCCCGGAAACGAATTTGCTGGAACCGTCCATGGCCCCGTAAAAATCAACCTCCCGCTGAAGGTCGTTCTTCCTGGAGATGGATTCTTCCTCGGTAATGGCCCCGGAGTTGTACTCCGCCTCTATGGCCATCTGTTTTCCCGGCAGGGCGTCCAGGGCAAACCGGGCGGCCACTTCGGCGATCCGGGTGGCGCCCTTGGTAATGACAATGGCCTGGACCGCGATAATGACGATGAAGATGATGAATCCCACCACCAGGCCCTCGGTGCCGCCGGAGCCGACTACAAAGGTAGAGAAGGCCCGGATCATCCGCCCGTCAAAATTCGCGCCCTTGGTCAGGATGAGCCGGGTGGAAGAAACGTTCAGGGCCAGGCCAAAGACGGTTACCACCAGGAGCAGGGTGGGAAAAATGTTAAAGTCCGTGGCCTTCTTGGTATACAGCACGATGAGGAGGATGAGGAGGGAGAGAACCAGATTCATGGCCATCAGGGTATCCAGGATGACCGTGGGCAGGGGGACGATGAGCATCAATACCACCGCCACAACCCCTATGGCCACAAAGAGATCCGTCCCTTCTCCCAGGGTCCTGTTAAAAATCCTTCCCGTATCGGACATATCCTGCCTTTACTCCTTACGCACCCAGGTCCACCTTCTTCAGGCGTTCCTTATCCATCTTGTATACATGGGCCAGCACATCGGCGATGATCGCATAGTAGGCCTCGGGGATAATATCCCCCACTTCGGTTTCCGCAAAGAGGGCCCGGGCCAGGGGCCGGTTCTCCACCAGGGGCACTCCGTTTTCACCGGCAATCCGGCGGATCCGAAAGGCCGCCTCGTCGGCGCCCTTGGCGGTCACCATGGGGGCGGGCATGGTTCCGCTGTTCCATTCCAGGGCCACCGCAAAGTGGGTCGGGTTGGTGATGACCACATCGGCCTTGGCCACGTTGACCGCCATATTCCGGGTCAAAAGCTCCCGCATCCGCTGGCGGAGCCGGTTCCGGATCAGGGGATCCCCCTCGTACATCTTCCGCTCTTCCTTCACTTCCTGCCTGCTCATTTTGAGGGATTCCCGGTACTGCCAGCGCTGGAACATAAAGTCCGGGATGGAAAGGAGGAGCAGCAACAGGGCCGAAATGATAAGCATCCGTATCGCCAGGCCCGCCACCGTGGTGATCCCGGTCCAGAGGCTTGCGGTCTGGAGGTTTGCCAGTTCCTGTATCCGGGTCCGGATCAGGAAAAAGGCCACCCCCCCGATAATCCCCATTTTGAGGATGGACTTGGCAAAATTAAAGAGCCCCTCCATGGAAAAGAGGGTCCGCTGAAAATAACGGCCGAACTGGGGAATGATCTTGGAAAAATTGGGCACCAGGGGTTTGGTGGTAAAGAGAAAACCGGTCTGCGCCACATTGGCAAATATGGCCGCCGCCATGGACACCAAAACGATGGGCAGGACCAGCCGTAAAAAATAGCGGAAGAAGGCCGCGGCCACGATCCCATCCTTAACGGGATCCAATTCGACCGCCCGGAGGAAGAAGAAACGCACCATCTCCACACAGGTCCTTAGCATAGAGGGGGCAAGGAACAGGATGGCCAGGGCGGGGAGGAGCAGCACCAGGGCGCCGATAAGTTCCTGGCTCTTGGCAACCCGGCCTTCCTCCCGGGCCCGGCGGATCTTATATTCCGAAGGCTCCTCGGTACGGCCCTCGTCCTCCGCGGCAAACCACTGGAGATCAATGGCCGCAGCCAGGGCCAGGGCGGAGCGGGCTTCCTCCCAATCCCCTTCTTTCCGCCTCATGACCCGCCTCCTATGCCGGGGCCTATCCGTATAAAGAGCCCCTCCATGGCTTGAAATCCCGACTCCACCACCCGGCTAAAGGCCTCCACCATAAAGGGCATGGTATAAAAGATAAGGAGAAAGGCCACGGTTATGGAAATGGGGAAGCCCTCGGTCAGGATATTGATCTGGGGGGCGGCCTTGGAGATGAGCCCCGTGGCCAGGGAAGTCAAGAACAGGGTCCCCAGGATGGGCATGGACATGATAATGGCGTCCACGAAGAGCCGGGAAAGCCCCGAAAGGAGCATGGTCAGAACCGCCTCCCTGCCCTGGACCAGGGATACCATGGTAATGGATTGCAGGGACCGCCAGAATCCGCCGAGAAAAAGCTGCCGGAATCCCCCAATAGAAAGAAAAACCAGCATGGCCACCAGGTTAAGGTACTGGCCCATAAGGGGATTTTCCACCTGGGACAGGGGATCAAAGGTTTCCGACGCGCCGAAACCCATTTGGAGGGAAAAAAACTGCCCCGCGGTGGAAAAGGCCGCAAAAATAATGGTAAGGAAAAAACCTATGATAATGCCGATAAGGGCCTCCCCTATGACCATAAAAAGAAAACTGAGCCCAAAGAGCTGCAGATCCGCGCCCATGCCCGAAGCGGCGGGGAAAGCGGCAAAGGCTGCAAAACCCGCCAGGGCAATCTTTGCAGCCTGGGGAATCGTATCGGAAGAAAGCAGGGGGGCCACCTCAATCATGGCCAGGGCCCGGGCGGCAATTAAGAGAAAAACCGGAGCCGCGGAGATAATCTCGTCAATCACTGAAGATCCCCCATTTTGCCCCCTACCTTGCCATGGCCGGAATCATCCGGAAAAGCGCCACCGTATAATCCCCCAGGGAGCTAAACATCCATCCCCCCAGGAAGCCCAGGACCAGGAGAATAACAATAACCTTGGGAACAAAGGTCAGGGTCTGTTCCTGAATGGACGTGGTGGCCTGGAGTATGGCTACCACAAGCCCCACGATGAGGGCCGAAAAAAGCAAGGGGGCCGCCAAAAACAGCACCTCCTGAATCCCCCCCCGCAGAAGGGTGGTAATCTCTCCGATACTCATACATTATCCTCCCCTATACAAAGGAACGGACAAGCTGGTCCGTCAAAAGCCCCCACCCGTCCACGAGAATAAACAGGATGAGTTTAAAGGGCATGGAGATCATCACCGGCGGCAGCATGATCATGCCCATGGACATAAGGGCGCTGGCCACCACCATATCGATAACAATAAAGGGAATATACAATAAAATGCCTATTTTAAAGGCCACGGTGAGCTCGTTTAATATAAAGGCCGGGATAAGTACATAGGTGGGAACATCCGCCAGGGTATTGGGCCGGTCCAGACCCCGCATGGCCATAAAAAGCCGGATATTATCAGGCTTTCCCCGCATCTGGTTATACATAAAGATCCGCAGGGGGCCCTCGGCCTCCCGGTATGACTCTTCCACCGGTAGATTCCCCTCCGCCAGGGGGCGGAAGGAGTTTTCATACACCGTTTGGAAGGTGGGCCACATGATAAAAAGGGTCAAAAAGAGGGAGATCCCCATGAGGACCTGGTTGGGGGGCACCTGCTGAAGGGAAAGGGCCCGTTTAATAAAATCCAGGACTATGGAAATTCTGAGGAAACTGGTCATCAGAATAAGAATACTCGGCGCCAGGGAGAGGATGGTGACGAGGAGCAGAAGCTGGAGGGAAAAGGCCACTTCCTGACCCGATTCGGGGTTCCGGATGGTCAGATCGATAAAGGGAATTACCGGGTCCGCCGGGGCATCGGGGATGGCCATGGTCCCCGGGGTGGACATATCGGGAAAGGGCAGGGTCTGGGCCGCCGCCGGAACGGGAAGCCAGGGGAGCAGCAGAAGAAAGAGCCCTGCCAGGGCGCGGGGGGCCCTCATAGGTCTTTAAGCCTTTCCCGCCGTTTGCGGACATTTTCCGGGCTGGCCCCGGGTTTATCCGGGAGGTTTCCCCCGGAAAGCCGGCGCAGGAGGGCCCCGAAATCGGGGAACTGCCCCCGGATCGATTCGCTTCGCCGGGAAGCGTCTTCCAGGAGCATGGCGTCCACCGCCTCCTGATCGCTTAGCTCCGCTATAAGGCAGACCCCGCCCTCACCGGCCCCCACCAGCCAGGCCTTGGACCCCACGGAGATTACATACACAAAGCGATTGGACCCCAGGCCGACCCTGGAGAGGATCTTAAGGTAGGGGTCCTGCGTATCCCGGGGCCGGAGCAGCCGTTTAAAGAGGAAAACAACCCCATAGATGGCCGCCGCCACCAGGGCAAGGATCGCCACCATTCTTAAAACAACGGAAAAGCTTGGCCCCTCCGGAACGGCGATAGGTTCCCCCGGCGGCGCCTCCCCCAGGATGATAAGGCTTTCTTCAGAGGGGCCGGCCTCTTCGGCCCGGCCCTCGGGCAAAGCCCCGGCGGCCTCCGGCGAATCCGGCGTTTGAGCGAATACCATGGCCGGGCGGCCGATTAAAGCGCCGGCGCTTAACAAAAATGCGGCTAAAAAAACATACAACCGATTCAGTTTTTCCCCTCCCAAGTACAAACTGACCACTAAAAGCTATTTTTCAGGTCTATTCTACCCCAATTCATTCATTCTTTCTATAGGGGAAACGATCTCCGTAACCCGGACACCGAAATTTTCATCAATAACCACCACTTCCCCCTTGGCAATAAGCTTATGGTTCACCAATATATCCACCGGTTCACCCGCCAGTTTGTCCAATTCGATGATAGTCCCCTCTCCCATGCCCAAAATTTCCTTGATGAGCTTCCGGGTACGGCCCAGTTCGACGGTCATTTCCATGTATACGTCCATGATAAGACCGATATTTCCCTGTTCCTGGGCGGTCGCCTGGGGCATCAGGCTGGGGAATTGCACGGACTGGACGTTGGTCTGCCCCATACCGGGCATGGCCATATTCGGCATTCCGGTAAAACCGCCCATGGCCGGCATGGGGGCGCCCATGGCCGGCATGCCGCCGCCCATCATCCCCATGCCCATATCCATTCCCATCCCCAGGGCCCCGGGATTTCCCAGGTCGGACCCCGCAGAAGGGGAACCGCCGCTCAAGGCCCGGGAAATATCGCCGGAAACCCCCGAACCCAGGACCTCCCATATCTGATGGCCCTTTCCGTCCCCCAGATCCAGATGGTATGTGGCGCTGACAAAATCCCCCCCCGGCAGGGCGGCTGCCGCCTTGGGCACATTGGCCGCCTCCGGGGAAATAGAGGCAATGGACTTATTGCCGGTCTTGTCCGTTAGGGAGGTAATCTGGGTTCCCACGATCTGGGATACCACTTCTCCAAGAACGGACATGGACATTTCGTCCAGCTCGATGTTTTCCTCTTTATTCATCAGGCTGGCGATACTCTTGGCCGTATCCTCGGAAAAGATGAACAGATGCTCCCCGGGGAAACCGGAACTAAAATCGGCCTTAACCACCGTAACCATATCGGGAAGCTGGCGGAGAAAGGATTCCCGGTTGGCGGAACTCACCTGGGGCCCCCGGACGGCGACCTCGGAACCGGTCATCATGGAAAGATTGGAGGATTGGGCCTCTACGGTGGTGGAAAGAAAATTCTGCAGGGCCCTATAGTCATCATCGGAGCCGGAGGAGGACGCCGAAGCCGGCGAGGGCCCCCCCATGCCGGAGGAATCTACACCCGCCAACAGTGCATCAATTTCATCCTGCGAAAGAGCGCCATCGCTCATAATGTCTCCTCCCCTTCAGCCGTAAGTTCTTCAAATTCTTCCTGTTCAAGCTCCGCCATTTTCTTCACAATCTGTACCGCCATTTTCTTCCCAATTACCCCGGGACGGCAGAGAAATTTCTTCTTACTGCCGATGTTAAGGGAAAAGGGATCCCCCACCCGGACATTGTAGAGCCTTACCACATCCCCAATCCGCAAAGAAAGCACATCCCTTACGGGGACCTGGATCTTTCCAATTTCGGCTACTACATTAACATCGACGGTTGCGAGCTTATCCTTGAGTATATTGAGATTTTCCGTCGTAGTCCCCCGGCGGACCGAAGAATACCAGAACTGGGCGGAAAGCTTACCGATAATAGGCTCGATGGTCAGATAGGGGATACAGAAGTTCATCATCCCCTCCACATCCCCCACCTTGGTTTCCAGGGTTACCAGGACCACCATTTCCGTGGGGGGCACGATCTGGGCAAACTGGGGATTGGTATCGATCTGGCCCAAACGGGGACGCAGGTCGATTACCTGGGCCCAGGCTTCCCGCATATTTCCCAGGATACGGACAATGATCCCCTCCATGACCGATGTTTCAATATCCGTCAATTCATGCTGGGCCTTGGTCCCCTCCCCCGTACCGCCAAAGAGGCGGTCAATAATGGAAAAGGTTATCGCGGGATCAATTTCCAGGATGGCGTTTCCCTTGAGGGGGTCCATGTTGATGATCGCCAGGGTGGTGGGGGTGGGTATCGAACGGATAAATTCCTCATAGGTAAGCTGATCCACCGACGCCACATGGACGTGGACCATGCTGCGGAGGTTGGCGGAAAGGGCGGTGGTGGTTAAGCGGGCAAAGGTCTCGTGCATGATCGACACGGTCCGGATCTGTTCCTTGGAAAATTTATCGGGCCGCTTAAAATCATAGATCTTTATCTTCCGCGTATCCGCCGCGGGCCTAAAATCCTCGGGCTCCGTATCTCCGGCGTTTATGGCGGTGAGTAGTTGATCAATTTCTTCCTGGGACAGAACTTCTGTCATCAGCTAAAAACCCCTTATCCAAGATAGTATGGAGGGCCAAAGGTTAAAACCCCCGGAGGCCGCCCCGAATGGTTTCCGTCACATCTCCATCACGTCCAACTGGTTAAACAAAATTATCCTGGCCTTTGAAGAATCCAGCACCCGGGTGTTCAGGGCCTCAATAATCTCCTGTTTCAACCGGGCCTCGTTCTCGGACTCCAATTCCGCCGAGTATTTGGTACTGAAAAAATTCCGCACAAAATCCCTTAATTCATAGAGACGGCTGGTAAACTCGGTCTGGGCGTTCCGGTCATTCATATCATACCCGATAACCATATCTACTACCACCGAATAGGGGGTGGGGTCCTTGGTACGGGTTCTGACAATGCCGATTGAAGTAAACATGGAGTATTCCGGCCGTTTTCCCACATAGGGGGAGGTATCCGACACAACCGTCTGGGACTGGCCGCCCTTGTTGAGGATATTAACGACTATTACCACCACGGTTACGATGAAGATTACAGCCCCCAGCCCTATGGCCACAAATTTAAGCAAATTGGGCAGCAACGCAGCTAAACCGGAAGTCTTTTTAGAGGAGCTTTCTATTCCCGAGGAATCACCATCGCCAAGATCAAGCTCGTCATTATCTGACATGCCCTGTTACCTCCGCTTCATCAGACCCAGAAGGCCTGTTATTCTTTATAGTATACGAAAATACCATTCTATGCAAACCACTTTTACAGATGCCCCTCGTCCAGGATAATGATATCCACCCGGCGGTTATAGGCCCGGCCTTCGGGGGTATCGTCCCTGCTTATGGGCACCGTATCGGCAAAACCCGCCACCTGGAACCGGTTTTCTTCCACCCCAATATCGGTAAGATAGTGGAGCACGCTGATGGACCGGGCGGTGGAAAGCTCCCAGTTCGATTCCCAGGGGCCCTCGGGGTCCACCGGGGTCGAGTCCGTATGGCCCTCGATCCTGAATTTCCGGTCCCCTACCTCCTCGGAGACCAAAAGGGTCCCCAGCCGCAGGAGTATATCCCGGGTTTCTTCTATATTAATCCGGGCGCTGGCGGGGTTAAAAAAGGCGTCCGAGGCAAGGCTGATAACCAGGCCCCGTTCATCGTGGGTAATCCGGACCTTATTGGAGCGGACCTCGGGGGTAAAGAGGCTTACCGCCCTTCGCAGGGCGGTACCCAGGGAACGCCCCCGGTCCTGGGAGGGCAGGGACATGATGGTATTGCCCAGATCCGCGCTTTTCCCCGCCGCCAGGGTATTCCCCCCGCTGGAAGCGCCCATGCCGATATTGTTCAGGGAAGAGATCATGGCCGCCAGTTGGGCGGGGTCCACATCGTCGGGGTTGAAAAGGGCTACAAAGAAACAGAGCATGAGGGTAACCATGTCCGAATAGGTTACAATCCATTCACCTCCGGCGCCGCCGGCGTCGGGTTTCTTTTTTTTTGCCATACCCTAATCCTTAAGAACTTCCGCTTCCACGGATTTACGATCCAGGGGGTTAAGGTAGGAAAGGAGTTTCATCGCCAGGATCCGGGGATTATCCCCCGCCTGGATAGAAAGCACCCCTTCTATCTCCATTTCCTTAACCACCGCTTCCCGGGCGTCGGCGGACTTGAGCTTGCCCCCCAGGGGGATCATGAGCAGGTTTGCCATGATGGAACCGTAGAGGGTGGTGATCAGGGCGACGGCCATATTGGGACCCAGGGCGCTTTTGTCTTCCAGGTTCTTCAACATACCGATAAGACCGATAACGGTTCCTAACATTCCAAGACCGGGAGCCAGGGTACCCCACATGTTGATCACCGAAATTTTTGCGGCATGCCGTTCCTGGATCTGGTTCAATTCCGTTTCCATAAGGGCCCTGATAATCTCCGCATCGGTACCGTCAACTACCAGGCGCATCCCCTTCTTCATAAACTCATCGTCCAGATCTTCCAACTCCTCTTCCAGGGCCAAAAGGCCCTCCCGGCGGGCCTTTTCCGACATGGACATAAGTTTGGTAATAAGGCCCTTCTCGTTGTAGTTCGGCACCTTAAAGGCCAGGTTCATGGTCCCAAAGATACCCAGGGCATTGGATATGCTGCTAAAGGTAAAGAGTCCAAAATAGGACCCCAGCACAACGATTAAGACTGAAGGAATATCCACAAAGGTTAAAAGGCCGGTTCCTCCGGTAATTATACCCAAGGCCACCATGCTGAAACAGCCCGCTATCCCTATTAGGGTCGATAAATCCATACTCACTACTCCTCATTTTTAAAGGCGCCGATCTGCCGGCGATATTCCACAATCCGCTCAATAACCTCCGGGACCTTTTCAAGGACCACTACCGGTTTTCCCGAGAGCATGAAGAAGGTAGTATTGGGCCGGGCCTCTATTGATTCAATCTGATGAGGATTTATATAATACTCTTTCCCGTCAAGCCTGGTTACTTTTATCATAACGATCCTTTTAACCGGGGAATCTTCAGGTCATAAAAATTCCCCGGATACATCAAAATGGGCCGGCCGGAAAAATGCTTCCGGCGGGGGCCCGGTTACTACCGTTTCAGGGTCAGGACTTCCTGTAAGAGCTGGTCCGCGGTCTGGATGGTCCGGGAATTGGCCTGGAATCCCCGCTGGGTAACGATCATGTCCACGAATTGTTCGGAGAGATCCACGTTGGACATCTCCAGGGTCCCGGCGATGATCTTCCCCTTTCCGGCTATGCCGGAAGGACCGATATTGGCGTACCCCGAGTTGTTGGAAACCACAAAGGTATTGTCCCCCGCTTTTTCCAGGCCCCCCTGGTTGGTAAAACTTGCCAGGGCCACCTGTCCCAGGGTCCGGGTGGTACCGTTGGAATGGATCCCGGTGAGGATCCCGCTTTGGTCGATCTTGAAGTTTTCCAGGTATCCCATGGTATGGCCGTCCTGGATTATGGCCTTGGTGGAGCTGCTTTCCGCATATTGGGTAACCGTATTTACCAGCCCCCCCACGGTCCCCAGGTTAAGCTCGAATTCCTGCCGGACCAGCACGCCGTCCTCGCCGGGGGTGGCGTCCTGTACGTCAAAGGCCACCTGCATAATCACCGCCCCATCCGGGGTAGAGGTATTCCCCGCGGCGTCCACAACCCCCGCCAGGGTTCCCAGGTTGGAGAAGTTTACCGTAAAGGTATTCCCCTCCCCCACCGCGGGGGCGGCCTCGGCCAGGCCTACGGAGGTATTGGTGGGGTCCGGGTTTTCCGGGTCCACCGTAACCGTGGCGGTCCAACTGTTGTTCACCTCCGGAACCTTGGTAAATTCAACCCGTAAAATATGTTCCTGCCCAAAGGTATCGAAGATCTTCATCTCCGTACCCCAGGTTCCCTGCAGTATATCCGCCTGGCCGGCCCCTTCCTGAATTTCCGGGGTCCGTTTGTCCAGGTTACAGGCAAAGTTGACCACCGTGGTAGCCCGGGCGGAGTCCTTGCCTCCCACGGGAATAACCAGATTCTCCACGTCCCGGGAAACATCCAGGAGCTGGATCCCATCCACCTCCCGGGCCATCCAGCCCTGGACCCGCATACCATTGGCGGGATTTACCATGACGCCGTCCTGATCCAGACTAAAGGCCCCGGCCCGGGTATAGAAGGACTTACCCCCTTCCTCTAAAACAAAGAACCCCGTGCCCTGGATGGCCAGGTCCGTCCCTACCCCGGTGGTCTGGAGGGAGCCCTGGGTATGGATCGTATCAATAGACGCTACCGACATCCCAAGACCGACTTCCTTGGGATTTACCCCGCCCAGATCTTCCGTAGGTCTGGCCGCGCCGGTAAGCTGCTGATAGATCATATCCTGAAAATTAACCCTGTTCCGCTTAAACCCGGTGGTGTTGACGTTGGAAATATTATTCCCCACCACATCCATCCTGGTTTGATGATTCTGCAACCCGGATACCCCGGAAAATAACGATCGCATCATAGGCGATACTCCTTATAGAAAGTTTGCCCCATATCCGGCAAACATATTCAGTCAAAAACCGGACCCTTAGGGGCCCGATACTCATTCCTCAAAGACCTTGGCAACCTGATCCCATTGATAGTAACTGCCGTTGACCAGAACCTGGGGCGTTCCGCCCCGGGTAACCGCCTTAACGGTTCCCTGGACGATCCTGTCCCCCTCCACTATTTCCACCGAATGTCCCAGGGATGCGGCGGCCTCACTGCCGGAAAGCATCTCCGCCAGCCGGGAAAAATCACTGGCCATGCTGGTCATCTGTTCCAGGGTGGAAAACTGGGCCATCTGGCCGATGAATTCCTTGTCTTCCATTGGGGCCGTGGGATCCTGATGGGAAAGCTGGGTGATAAGAATTTTAAGAAAATCATCCTTTCCCAAATTCTGGGTAGGAGCTTTCCCCTGCTGTATGGTCTTATTGTATAAATCCACTTCCCGCTCAAGCCGCGCCCGTTCCTGTGAATTAAGAACCGATTGAAGCTCCATATCTATTCTCCTATACCAACATATTAACCTGGGGCAGGACGGGCCCTCTGCCCGGGGCCCCGCCGAAGCCGGGGATCTCCGATCCCGCGGTTTCTCCCGCCGCATCATAGCGGGAAGCGGCCAGGCGGGGCGAAAAGAAGGGTCTCGCCTCCTCTCCTTTCCACTGCCCGGCGGCCCCGTTTTGTCCGCCGTCCCCGGCAAGGGCCATTTCGAGACTGGCCCCCTCAAAACCGGAGTCCCTGAAGGACTGCTCCAGGGAACGGATCTCCCGTTCAAATGCCCTGAGGGCCTCATCGCTTTCGACGATGATCTGCCCCGCTATCTTGTTTTCGGCCATTTCCAGACGTATCTTTACTGTTCCCAGGGATTCGGGTTTAAGGGAGAGCCGGATGGTCCCCGCTCCCCCATCCCGCAGCATGATAGAGGCGTGCCGCACAATATCGCCGTTAAGGGTTTGGTTGAGTTCCCGGGCCAGCATATCCGTAAAAACCTGCGAAGACCGGCCTTCCCCGCCGGGGCCCGGCTTCCCGGGGCTTCTGCCGCCGGGCCGGAACTCCACCGTGAGTTCCACCTCACCCCCTCCGGGGGCCTCCTCCCCGGCGGTCCGGGATTCCTGCTCTCCCCGGACCGCCGCCGGCTCCTGGCCGGACCGGAGATCCCGGAGCTCCAGGCTAAGGCGCTCCCGGTCTTTTTTGCCGTTCCTGGATTCGGAGACGGGCCCCTTATCCTTGGCCTCCGGAGAAGCGGGCCTTACCGCCCGGGACAGGCGGCCCTGGCCGGCCTCCGCTGCCGGGGCCGGACCCGCCGGATCCACCGGATCCGTTGGGGCGCTTCCCCGGCCCTTTGGGCGGGACCGCGTCCGGCCTTCGCCGGAGGGGTCCTCCCGGACCTGGTCCCCGGCCTCCCGAAAGGGTCCCCCGGAAAGCTCCGGCAAGACCTCCCCGGCGGCCGGGTCTTCCTCGGCCGCGATAGAAAGGCCCGGCCCTTCCGGGGCAAGACCCTCTTCCGCGGGGCCCGTTTCCGGCATTTCCGGGGGCATTTCCCCCGGCGCCGGGCCTTGCAGGGCGGCCATAAGCGCCCGGTCCTCTTCTGCGGCGGCGGGAGGCGCCTTTTCGGGGATAGTCTTTTTTTGCAGCTTTTCATGTTCCGCGGAGAGGCTGTGTTTTGACGGGTCCGGGGACGCCGCCTTTTTTGCGGCCCCGGCCTTTCCCTTCCGGGAAACCGCCTCTCCGGGGGCCCCATCGTGTAATGCGGGCCCCTGTCCGTCGGGCACCGGCCCATCGGACCCTGGTCCGTCGGACCCTAGTCCATCGGACATCCGTCCGCTGCCCCTTAGTCCCGCGAGCAGTTTGGCAAACACCCCCAGGCCGTTCTGTTTCACGTCCTTGGGAGCTTGAGCCTTACCCGGATCGGGACTTTCGGGGGAATGAATTTGGGGGGATAGCTCAATCACCGCCCGGCCTCCTCTGGTTAGGACCCCTTGGGTCCTATGATTCCGGAGGGCCGGGTGCTTTGCCTAAAGGGAGGGTCTCCCGGCCATCTTCCGCTGCAGCTCTGCCGCCCGTTCGGGGGGCAATAAGGACAGCCAATAGGATACGATGGAGGTGGTCCCTTCCGCCTGGGCAATCTCTTCGGTCTTCCGGAACACGTCAATAGCATCCTGATCGTTCATTGCGGCAATAATGCCCACCGCTCGCTCCGGAGGCATACCGGTCAAATAACGCGCATTCTGTTCGACGTTTCTTATTCTAATTTCGGCGTCTTGGGTCATGGCATTGAAGGAATTCTCCCGTTCATCCAGCGCTTTTTGCCGTTCCTCCAATTCCTGGGCCATTTGTTCAATTTCTCCCCGCCGGGCAAGGATGTCATCTTCCTGCTGATCCAGTTCCATGTTCCGCAGTTCCAGGGCCTCCAGGCGGACCGCCAGCCGCTCCGCATCCAGGGAAAGGTACTCTTCCTCCCCCTGTTCCGGCGCGCTCCGGGTTTCCAGGCCCATAAGACGATAGACCGGGGCCAAAATTTCCTTGGCATCGATAACATTGAGGTAATCAAACCAAACAAGACCACCCCCGGCCAGGACAATGATGAGCAGCAACAGCACTATCACCCTGCCTAAGATTCGTCCTCCGTAACCGGCCACCTGCGTACTCCTCCGGGATTATTTTCTTATTCAATTATACTACCAGTTTCGGCGTTTTTGCTACCTATCCTTACAGGTTCACAAGACTGCCATTGACAGTATTTCCAGCCTGTAAGTATATTTATTAAATGGAAAAGAAGATATTAGTATGTTTTGTTGTTTTATTTGCCGGGATATGCGTAGGGGCCTATTCTTTCGGCATTGGTCTGCAATTTAACGGCCACGCCTCGGATGTTTTTTCCCCCGGGGTGGCCCTTGCCCTGAGCTTCACGGAATCAACCCACCTGGCCCTGAACTGGTATTTCGGTTCGGTAAACAACCTGGGGCTAACCGCCGATTATTGGGCCTTTACCCCGGGGATATTTTTCCTTGGGGCCGGACTTTACGCCAGTACGCTTATAGGTTCGGATGATTTCGATCTTAAGGGGGGTATCCGTTTTCCCCTGGGGATTAGCATAAAACTGGCCAAGTTTGAAATCTACGCCCAGGTGGCTCCCTCCATAGGTCTTAAATTTTATCCCAGCCTGGGGGGCGATAGATTTTTCTTCCCCTTTGCCCTGGGAGGACGTTTCTGGTTTTAGGGGGTAAGAAAAACTCTAAAAACTGAAGTTTTTAGAGTTTCTTTTTTAATCGAGGCTTTCCCAAAACTTCAGTTTTTGGGAAAGCTTCCTTGGATTTAGGGGAAAAAGCGGGCTACCGGCCACTTTTTCCATGAGCCTGGCCCAAAACCGTGCGCTTTTAGCGCACAGTCAATTAGTTTTGGGACAGGCTCAATCAGGAGGGATTATGAAAGCACTATTTATCGGCGGGACCGGAACCATCAGCGCGGCCATTTCCCGGCAGCTTGTGGAACAGGGCTGGGAACTCTGCCTTTTAAACCGGGGCAGCCGTAACCAGGATTTTAAGGGTAAGGTCACGGAGATTAATTGTGACATTAGTGACGAAGCCGCGGCGGCGGAAAAGATCAAAAATCAGGATTTTGATGTAATAGCGGATTTTATCGCCTTTACGCCCCCCCAGGTTGAGCGGGATTACCGGCTTTTTAAAGATAAAACCCGGCAGTATATCTTTATCAGTTCCGCCTCGGCCTACCAAAAGCCCCCCTCGGATTACCGCATTACCGAAGGCAGCCCCCTGGCCAATCCCTACTGGGAATATTCCCGGAATAAAATTGCCTGCGAGGACTATCTCCTGAAAATGTACCGGGAAGCGGGGTTCCCCCTTACCATTGTGCGTCCCAGCCATACCTATGATGAACGCAGCGTACCCCTGGGGGTCCACGGCAAAAACGGAAGCTGGCAGGTGGTTAAACGGATCCTGGAGGGGAAGCCCGTCATTATCCACGGAGACGGAACCAGCCTTTGGACCATGACCCACAACAGCGATTTCGCCCGGGCCTTTATCGGGCTCATGGGAAACATCCACGCCATAGGCGAGGCGGTCCAGATCACCTCCGACGAGACCCTCACCTGGAACCAGGTATACGAAGCTATCGCCCGGGCCCTGGGCCGCCCCTTAAAGGCGGTACATGTGGCCAGCGAATTCCTTGACCGCTGCGGCGAATACGACTTTAGGGGCAGCCTTATCGGGGATAAGGCGAATTCGGCGGTCTTT
>JAISOR010000131.1 GCA_031275535.1 Treponema sp.
AGTCATAAATTCGTATCAAAAAATGGAATAAATTCCCACTTGGGTATTTATGTCCGATTTTTCCCTGTTTTGGTTCCCTTTTTATACTATTTTTAGCCACCATATTCCCGGAAGAGCCGAATTTCACTGTCCAATGCCACTACAACTTCATCTTCCCCACCGCTTCCCGTGCCAAAGGCGCTTTGTTCATACAACCGTCTGCACTCAGCCATGTCCAGTCGATGCCCGTGGCTTCGTCATCGTTTTCCAGTCCGGCAATCCACAGGGCCTGGAAGAACCCCTGTTCACACCAAAACCGGAAATACCGGTGGATGGAGCTTGCCGCTCCATATGTTTTGAGTATCGCCTTCCACTGGATTCCGGTACGCAGGACATAGAAAATCGCCTCAAACACTTTGCGGGGGTCCATAGCAGGACGGCCCCCTCCCGGTTTCCGGCGGTATTCCCTGGCGGTCTCGCGCCCACTTTTCGGTATTAACGGCCGGGCGGCTTCCCAAAATGCGTCGGTTATTTCCCATAAGTACCGCTGCTTCATTCGATCCCTCCTGGTTTCATATCGGCATCCAGGGGAAATTATTTAGGGACAAGCCCTCAGCCGCTTGATATCCGCAAACGGATCCAAGGGGGGAGGAAAAATTTCCCATCGGGGAATTTCCATGTCCTCCATACCCTGTAGCAGGGCGGCCAGAACCAGGCGCAGTTTTATATGGTACTCGTCTATGGTAAGGGGCGTGTTCTTAAAATAGTCGGTCATGGCCCGGATATGCCGGCGGGCTTCCTCCCCGGCGCCGATCTTGAGGGCCGACACGATCCCCCTGCACCAGCCGGGATGAGTCCCTCCTCCCCTGGAAGGGTCGGTTTTCCCCATCACCTCCCGGTAAGCGGTAATGCCGAACTTCTCCCGGAGTAAACCCCAGGCCAGGGCCTCGTAGGCAAGCCGCTCCAGGATGGTATTCCGGTCCAGCCGCCCTTCGATGAGGTGGACCAGGAACCGTTCCCGCAGGAGGGGGATGCTCTCGGCGAGCTGTTTTTTGATATGCTCCAGGTCCCGCCGGCTCTCCTGTTCCGCGTCCAGGGTTTGCTTGAGTTTGGTGAGGACGTTTTTGAATTCCCCGGGGCTTATGGGCTTTACGATATAATCGTAGACCTGGAGCCGCAGGGCCTTGCGGGCATACTCAAAATCATCATACCCGGAGATGATGAGAACCTTGGTATCGGCCAGCGCCGAAAGCAGCCGGTCCGCCAGGGCAAGACCGTCCATAAAGGGCATATTGATATCGGTCATCACCACATCGGGCCGGATCCGCTCGGCTAATTCCAGGGCCTCAAAACCATTGGCACGGGCCCCGGCAAAGGAGAAACCCAGGTCTTCCCAGGGAATGGTATCCCGGATGCCTTCCCTGATTTCCGGCTCGTCATCTACCAGTACAAAGGAATACCGGCTCATACCTGCCCCTTGATAGGGCGCTAAAGCCCCGCCAGGCCGGCGGCGGCCTGACAGATAGCGATGATGACCCCCATAACCGCCTCGCCCCCCAACAGGCCCGAGGAGATAACCAGCCCGCTTCCCCCTTTATCCCACCCCGGGGCGGCCTTTGCCAGGATAAAACGGAACCCCCCGCCGATAAAGGCGGTCAGGGACAGGTAGAAGGGCAGATATACCCCCAGACCCAGGGTCATCACCGGGAAATTTACCACGTAAAGGATACATCCCGCCCCAAGGCCAACGATAAAAGAAGGCACATGGGGAATGCCCCCCACCATGGCCGCCACCGCGCCCGCCTGGGGAGCGGCAAACATTTCCCCCGGGCCAAAGGCCGAAGGTCCATAGGCGGTGATGAGCATATAAAAACTGCCCACCGAGACCACGGCGCCTATAAGACCGCCGATACATTCGGCGATCCACTGGGCTTTGGGATCGGACTTTAAAATGTACCCGGATTTGAAGTCGTTCATCACGTCCCCCACCAGCCCGCAGGCAATAGCCACCACCGCGGCAACAAAAAAAGCCCCGGTTTGGCCGATGGAGGAAACCGCCTTGGCGGCCAGGAGGATAATGATGCCGAAAACCTCCATGGGGTTAATCCCCGACTGCCCCGCCACCTGGGCGGACATGGCCGTGGCCAGCCATACCCCCAGGATCGTGACGAGGCTGGGGATCAGCCCCATGCCGCAGATCGTGGTGAACAGAATCGCCAGCAGCGCCATCACGACGGGCGCCCAGCGGAGGCTGATAAATCCCCCGGAAATAACCTGTCTGCTGAAAAGGGGCCCGAAGATCTCCCGGGCCTTGGGCAGGATCCCCTTGACGATGATCCCCAGGCCGGTGCCCACCATCAGGCCTATCCCCAGGGAGGATTTGATCCCCGCGGCAAGTTCGGGGCTGAGGAACCCCGTGGACACCGCGCCGATCAGGATGCCGAAATCGCCGAAAAGCGCCCCCAGGAACCAAACGCCGATGGCCAGGGGGCCGATGATATAACCCACGGAGATAAGCATGGGGGAAAGCCATACCCCCCCCAGGGAGCCGAAACGCGCCATGCTCCGGTTCATCAGGGCCGCGGGGATAATGGTTTTACCCGAAACAGCGGGGATACCATCCCGGAGGAAGGTAAACAACCCCGCGGCACCCAGGGAGGAAAAGAGGATCTTTGATTTTTCACCCCCCTCATCCCCGACGATGAGGGTTTCCGCGGCGGCCTGCCCCATGGGATAGGGCAGTTTTTGGGTTACCACAAAATACTTGCGGGTAAGGGCGGTAAAGATCAGCCCCAGGACCACGCCCCCTAAAACCACAAAAAACAACTGGAGGAAGTTGACCCGGGCGCTTTTGTCCAGCATGTAGATCCCCGGAATGGTAAAGGCCAGGCCCCCCGCGGTCATGGCCCCCGCAGACATGGCGGTATGGGTAACGTTGATTTCGTTGATGTTACTGTTTTTAAAAAATTTCAAAAAAAACATGGATACCAGAGCCACAAAGATGATGGGCCAGGGCAGGGCCCCCAGTTTCAAGGCCACATACATGGAGCTCATAGTAAGAACAACGGCCCCGGCGGCGCCGATGATCATCCCCCGTACCGTTAATTGGTCTTTAAATGAAACCGCGTATTTTACCTTACCCTTCTCTTCCTCCATAGATACCCCTCCTCGGGTACTGACTCATGGGGCTTGTTCGACAAGCCCTTGGCCGTCTGGTCCCGCAATTTCCCGCCAACGAACCTTCGGTTTGCGGGCGGCAGCATTGCGGTTTTTTAACGGGTTCTCAGGTTAAAGCCTTGCGAAACCGCATTTTCAGCTGAACAGGGAACTATCCGCCGTCTCTTTCCGCGGAATTAAGGGGCTTCCCCAAAACCCGGTTGGTTTTGGGAAAGGTCCTTATATAAAATACATATAGGAATCATCGGGGTCCACGGTCCCCACCACCGAAGCCAGGGTTTTCCGGTCTATTACCTGGGCGATCCGGTCGTTGAGGCGGTCAAAAACCGTGAGACGGATACAGCGCTGGAGTTTGGTCTCCGGGACGGAAGGCAGGGGGGGATCAACCACCCGCATATCCCCTTCCAGTTCCCGCAGAACATCCCCGATGATAATGTCCTGGGGACGCTGGGCCAAGGCATATCCCCCGGAAGCGCCCTTGACCGAGCGGATAAAACCGGAACGCCGGAGGATCACCGCCACCTGTTCCAGGTAACGGACGGATATGTCCTGCCGTTCCGCCACGCTGGCCAGGGCCACATGGGGTTCCTCCATATGTTCCGCCAGGTCGATGAGGAGCCGCATCCCATAACGCCCCCGGGTCGAAATTTTCATATGGCGTACTCCAGCCTGTCCATGGCATAGTAGGCCTCCACCAGATCCGTGAGGGTGATGGAATCCACGCAGTCGCTTATTTCATGGTAAAGCTCACTCCAGGTATGCCGGCTGATACAGTAAGCCTCCGCGGGGCAGCTCATGGAATTTACCACGCAGGATACCGGCTCCAGGGGCCCCTCCACGGCTCGTAAAATATCCCCCACGGTGATCCTGTCCGGTTCCTTCCCCAGCAGATACCCTCCCTGGGGTCCCCGGATGCCCCGGATTATCCCGGCCTTTCTGAGGGGGATAAAAAGCTGTTCCAGGTAGCCGTCGGAAATACCGGTATGCTCCGCGATTGTCCGGGTACTGCAATATTCCCCCCCGGGAAGCAAGGCCATATACAAAAGGGCCTCCAGGGAATAACGGCCTTTCGTTGAAATTCTCATACACTCCTCCTTTTTAAATGAGCTTGCTCCAAAATCCGGCTGGTTTTGGGCAGGCTCTGAGAAAAACCGGTCAAAAACCCGGTTTTCCGCTCATCCACCATTCCCGTCATAATGACTCTCCCCGCCCCAAGGCTCCCCGCGAAACGGGTTCTTGGGGGTGAACCCTTCACAACGAATTAAAGGCCGCGTCCAAATCGGCGATAATATCCCCGGGGGCTTCAATCCCCACGGAAAGCCGCATAAGCCGGTCATTCACCCCGGCGGAAAGCCGCATGGCCTCAGGAATCGCCCCGTGGGTCTGGACCAAGGGATAGGTCAACAGGGATTCCACCCCCCCTAAACTTTCGGCAAAGAGGATCAGGGACACCTTTTGTAAAATGCCGGCCACGTCATCCCGGTTTTTAAGGTAAAAGGAAATCATGCCCCCATGGCCCCGGGCCTGGGAACAGGACAGTTGGTACTGGGGATGATCCGTAAAGCCCGGATAAAAGACCCGCTCCACCCGGGGATGTTCCCGGAGCCACCGGGCGATCCGGAGGGCGTTCGACTCGTGCCGTTCCATCCGCAGGGCCAGGGTTTTGATCCCCCGGAGTACCAGCCACGCATCAAGGGGCGCCAGGACGGCCCCTTCGCTTTTCTGGGCATTCCGCAGGGGTTCCTCAAAAATATCGTTATCATGGACAATAAATCCCGAAAGGGTATCGTTATGGCCGGCAAGGTATTTGGTACCGCTATGGACCACCAGATCCGCCCCCAGCTTGAGGGGATTCTGAAAATAGGGGGAAAGGAAGGTGTTGTCTACGACAAGATACCCCCCGCGGTTATGGATAAGCTCCCCGCAGCGCCGGATATCGGTAACCTTCATCATGGGGTTGGAGGGGGTTTCGACAAAGACGGCCTTGGTTTCGGGACGGAGCTCCGCCTCCACCAGGCTGAGGTCGCTGGAATCCACCCAGGAGAAGGAGAAGCCGTACCGTTCATAATACTCATGGAAGAGGCGGTAGGTCCCCCCGTAAAGGTCCTCGGAGACGATGAGGTGGTCCCCGGGTTTGAAGAGTTTTATGATAGCGGAAATCGCCCCCATACCGGAGGCAAAGGCCAGGCCGGATCCGCCCCCCTCAATAAGGGCCAGGGTACGCTCCAACTCTGTCCTGGTGGGATTGATACTCCGGGAATAGTCGTATCCCGTGGACTTATACAGCCCCGGGTGCCTGAAGGTGGAACTTTGATAAATGGGGGTGGTCACCGCACCGGTGACCGGATCAAAAGGGGTCGCTCCATGTACCAGGAGGGTTTCCAAAGCCAAAGGGCCGGTACAATGGGGTTCTTCTTTCATGGCAGGCTCCTGTCAAATGATCTCAGGCCGCGGTTTCAGAACTGAAGTTTTGAAACCGCCTCAAATAATAGCTTCATGGTTCCTCATAAACCGGTCATCCCAAGGCCCGGTCAAAATCAACGATCAGATCCTCTACATCCTCAAGTCCCACCGAGATTCGGATCAGGGTATCGGTGATGCCCAGCCGCTGCCGCTCCTCCGCCGGCATGGCGGCGTGACTCATCCTGACCGGGTAGGAGGCGATGGTCTCCACCCCCCCCAGGCTCACCGCCGCCGCGGCATATTCCACCTGAGCCAAAAACCGGAGGGCGTCTTCGGCGGTCCCGGTCTTAAAGGAAAGGACCGCCCCCGCCCCGGATGCCTGGGCCTCGTTAATTTCCCTGCCGGGATGATCCGCGAGACCGGGATAGAATACGGCACTAACCTTCCGGTGATCAAGAAGCCATTGGGCAAGCCGCCGGGCGGAAGCCTCCTGGACCTCCAGCCGGGCCTTGAGGGTTTTGATCCCCCGCATCACCAGCCAGACGTCCCAGGGACCGGGGATCGCGCCGAAACCGTTTTGGACCGCATACACCCGCCTGCCCAGCTCTTTGGTCCGGGTAACGGCCAGGCCCAGAACCACATCGCTGTGCCCGCCCAAAAACTTGGTCGCCGAATGGACCACCACATCCGCTCCCAGCTCGATGGGCCGCTGGAGGTACGGGGTCATAAAGGTATTATCCACCACGGAGATCAGCCCCGCGTCCCGGGCTATACCCAGGCAGGCCCTCAGATCGATAATTTTAAGGAGGGGGTTGGAGGGGGTTTCCAGGAACAGGGCTTTGGTATTGGGTTTGACAGCCCTCCGGATATTGTCCGGATCCGAGGCATCCACCGCCGTACATTCCAGCCCCCAGCGCCGGTAAAAGCTGTTGAGGATCCGCCAGCTCCCCCCATAGATATCCTCCGCGGCGATGATATGGTCCCCGCCGGAAAGGATCCCCAGGACCGAGGACACCGCGGCGATACCGCTTCCAAAGGCGTATCCCTGGCCCCCTCCCTCCAGGGTGGCGATGATCTCCTCCAGGGCCTTTCTGGTGGGATTCCCCGACCGGGCGTAATCAAATTCCCGGGACTCCGACAGATCCCCCTGATCAAAGGTGGAAGTCTGAACGATGGGTACCCCCAGGGCTCCGGTGGCCGGATCCATTTCATGACCGTTGTGTATTAAAAGGGTCCCCAGCTTCATCCATCATCCTTTTGGGTTTAATTCAAATCCTATATAAATTGTAGGAGATTGACTAAAAAAAATCAACGCCGCGCCCGCCCGCCCGCCCGCCCGTTCCGGGTCATGGTTTGCTTGTCCCCTTGCATTATCCCCGGGGAAAGGTTACGTTTAAAGAATATGGTGAGACTTTCCCAAAACTTCAGCTTTTGGGAAAGCAACCTTAGATTTAGAGGAAAAAACGGGCTTTGGGCCGTTTTTTCCAAAGCCTTTCCCGAAACCAACCGGGTTTTGGGAAAGGCTCT
>JAISOR010000155.1 GCA_031275535.1 Treponema sp.
AGGAATGGATGATCTTAATTATCTCCTCGGTCAGCCGGGAGGGGGATACCGGCGTAAGCAGGGGGGCCTGTTTTTTTATCTTCCACCGCACGCGCAGGGGAAGCTTAAACCCCACCAGGGTCGCGTATTTTACAACCCGGATCATCCTGACCGGATCGTCCTTAAAAATAAAGGAAAGGGGTATGATGGGCCTAATCCGTTTTTCCCGGATATCCTTCATTCCCCCCACATAATCCACCACCACCTGCTCTCCGGGATCATAAAAAAGGGCGTTCAGGGAAAAATCCCGGCGGAGTACGTCTTCCTCTATGGTTCCGTAGGTATTACTGGTAGAACCATCCTTAAGGGACCGAAAGGTGGAAACCTCGAATATTTTAGGGCCAAAGTAGACATGGACCAAACGAAACCGGCGGCCGATAATCCGGGCGTTTCGGAATATTTTCTTAATCCGGGAAGGGCTGGCCTCGCTGACAATATCAAAATCCTTAGGCCGCTTCCCCAATATCAGGTCCCGGACAGCCCCGCCCACAATATACGTCTCATACCCATTGGCCCGCAGCCGCTCGGTAATATATACCGCATCGGGATCCACATCGGCAAACGTAATGCCATGCTCATTCCTGGTGTATACGATTGCTTTTTTTACGGGTCTTCCGTCTTTTTCAGCACCATACCGAATGCGCAAAGAAGCCTCTCAAATACAAATATAATTAGATATATATAAGAAAAAACCCATGCTTGTCAACATTTTATTTTTATGATATATATATTATTCTTAAAATAAGTGAGAAAGCCGCCTTTTCAAAACAGACCGGATTTTGAAAAAAGTCCTGGCATTATGAGGCAAAATTCGGCAAGGCAATATTACCCTTACTGTCTGCGGGATTCAGGAGGCAACAATGGGCTGGGTAGTAAAGATCGAAGACATGGAAGCGGTCCATGATTCCGGAGTTGTTTTTAAATTTACCCGTTTAGCGGACGGCATGATGGGGGCAAAGCCAGCCCGTATTCCCGATGGGGTAACTATGGGCGAAGACGAACTGGCCAAACTTTCCAAAGAAGCGGGGGAAGAGTTTTACAAGTCCCTCGGATAGCAGGTCCTAAGCGGGGGAAACGCCGCAATGGCGGAGGAGCCAGGCCAGGAGGTTTCCGCTTACTTCTTCCCGGTTGGTTTCGTTTAAGGTTTCATGCCTGGCATCGGGATATAAGACAAATTCCAAATCCTGAATACCCATGGACCGGTAGGCGTTTACCAGGGCCGTGGGGCTTTCTCCCATATCCCCCACCGGGTCCGCACTGCCGGCAAACATATAAATGGGAAGATCCCGCCTGATACGGTCCATAGCCTTGGGCCGGTGAATTTCCTTAAGCCCCCCCAGAAGATCCCGGTAAAATCCGACGGAACAGAGCTTGCCCGAGAGGGGATCCGAAACATAGGCGTCCACCTCTTTTTCGTCCCTGGAAAGCCAGTCAAAGGGGGTCCGATTCGGCCTAAAGGGCTTATCATACGCACCATCCCCCAGGGCGTGGGCCAGACGGGAACCCTTCCGGCAGCCCATAAGAGCGGCAAGCAGGGCCATAAAGGGGGCCCCCAGGGTAATCTTCAGGCCGTCCGGCCCCCGGGTTCCCGAAAGGATACAGCCCGAAAGGCGTTCGCTGTGGGCCTCGATATAGGCCTGGGCAATAAAGGAACCCCAGGAATGGCCCAGGAGGAAAAGGGGCGTCCGGGGATAGGTCTCCTTAATCACGGTGGTGATGCGGTCAATATCCGCCACTACCTTGGAAAAGCCCCCCCGATCCGCGCAGTGGCCTAAAAGCCCGCCCCTGCCGGGATCGTTTACCGCCGGGTCCGCGGTTTTACCGTGGCCCCGCTGATCCGCCGCCCAGACCTCAATGCCCTGTTCACCGAGCCGCCGGGCCAATCTATCATACCGCAGGGAATGTTCAGCCATACCATGGATTATATGCAATACCGCCAGGGGACTGCCTTCGGAAGGCCCTTGCCCCGAACTGCCGGGAATCCATCGCCGTACAAAAAGCCGGGTTCCATCCCCGGTATCAATCCAGGAACTTGTCCATAAATTCGATTCAGCCATACCTGTATTGTACTCCCTATTTTATTGTTCTGGCAATAATGATATATTTATATTTCCATGGCAATGGGTGAAATCTTTACGGCCCCGGTGGAGCATATTGCCGCGGGGGGGGCCGGAATATTGACCTATAAGGGTCAAAGTATCTTTATGGACTTTACCGCCCCCGGAGACATGGCAACCGGCCGTATTATCGAAGAAAAAAAAGGCTGGGCCCGGGCGGAATTGGTGGAACTGGCGGAGGCTTCCCCCCACAGGGTCAGCCCCCCCTGTCCGCTGTACCGGCAATGCGGCGGCTGTTCCCTCCAGCATCTCTCATACGCCGCCCAGCTGCGGGAAAAGGGCCTGATGGCAGCGGAGGCCCTCCGCCGGATCGGCGGCCTCTCCCCCCTGCCGGAACTCAAAATAAACCCCTCCCCGCCCTATGAGTACCGGAACCGGATGCAGTTTCACCGTATCGAGCGGCCCCGGACCGCCAGGGTGGGGCTTAGGGCGAGAAAAAGCGGGGACCTTATCCCCATTACCGACTGCCCCATCGCCGATCCGGGCCTCCGGGGGGCCCTGCGGGCGGGGAAGCTCGTCCCTCCCCCGGCCAGGGACCGGTTTACCGTCTATGCCCGGGGAGACAGCCTCCTCTGCGAGGGCTCCGCGGGTTTTCCCTCCCGGGGAAGGCTTACCATACTGGGAAGGGATATCCATTTGGACGCGGGGGTCTTTTTCCAGAGCAACGGGACCCTGCTGGAAACCCTCATCGCCGACCTACGGGCCCTGGGGGACCAGGCGGACCCGGCCCTTCCCGCGGCGGATATATACTGCGGGGTGGGAACCTTTGGGGCCTTTCTGGGGGAGCGCTTCCCCCGGATAGATATGGTGGAGGAAAACAAGGGGGCCCTGGCCCGGGCCCGGGAAAACGTCCGGGGAAGGGATGTCCGGTTTTTTGCCCAACCGGAGGACCGGTGGGTAAAAAACCGGGATCTGGGGGCCTATGGTTTTATGGTGGCCGATCCCCCCCGGCGGGGGCTCGGTCCGGCCCTGAGGCGCGGACTTTCCCGGGCGGGACCGGCCATCCTGGCCTATGTGTCCTGCGATCCCGCCACCCTGGCCAGGGACAGCCGGGAATTAAGCGCCGGGGTTTACCGGCTGGAGAAACTGGTATTGTATGATTTTTATCCCCAAACCGCCCATATTGAAACCCTGGCGGTTTTTAAAAGGACCCCTTCTGTCCATGGCGCGTCATAAGCGGCTGCCGGGGGTCCTGTTCCTCGGGGCTTTCCTGGTTTCCGGTCTTTGGGCCCAGACCGGGGACAAGCCGCAGGACACGAGCCCCCTCTGGCGGCAGGCCCTGGGGGGCGCGGTTACCGGCATCCCCGCCACCCAGGCGGAATCGGTGGTGGTGGTATGCGACGGGGGGAACCTGAAGGCCTATAGCCGCCAGGGAAGGTTCCTCTGGGATTATTTCGCCCGGGGCCGGTTGGGCCCCTTTATTACCCGGTCCAGGGAGGGGACCAGCTATGTATGCAGGACCAACGGGACCCTTATCGCGGTGAACCGCTCGGGCCGGGAACTGTGGCGGGTTTCCGCTTCCCCCCTCACCGCGCCGGTATTGGCCGGCTGGGACGGCCGGATCTTTGTCCCCATGGATAAAAAGCTCTCCTGTTATACCGCCGCGGGCTATCTGCTCTGGTCAAGAACCTTCTCCCATCCCATGACCCTGGGGCCCGTACCGGATACGCGGGGAGGGCTGCTGACGGTCCTGGAAAACGGGGAACTCCTGCGGATCGATGCCTTTGGAAAGGTCCGCTCCCAACAGCTTCCGTCGGTTCCCGCGGCGGCGCTTCCCCTGGAGGCCCCGGACGCGGCGGATGTCCCGCCATCGGTCCTGATCCTCTATAAAAACGGCGGCATGGAACTATCCGGGGAGGGGCAAGGCACGCGCCCCCTTCCCGCCCTGGGGGGAAGCCCCCTGGCCGCAGTAAGCCGGGGGGATGCGGCGGCGGTCACCCTGACAAACGGCCAGGTCCTGCTCGTATCGGGCGCCGGGGGAGAGGTCCTCCGGATCGGGCAGAGCCACATAGAAGCCGGAGAAGCCCCCGGAGAAACGGCCATGCTCTACGATGAGCGGGGTATCTACGTACTTTCCGCGTCCGGGGCCGCGGGCTTTACCGGGGACGGCCGGCGCCTCTGGCTGCTCCGGCTCCGGGGTTCCGCCGCGGTTCCGGCCTTTAGTGATGAGGGCATCCTCTATTCCGGCGGAAGCGACTGGATCCTCTACGCCTACAGGCTCGAAGAACGGGTCCGGGCCCAGCGGCGTTCCATCTATGGCCCCGCGCCGGAGGGCAGTTACGGCACGGGGAATCCCCCGCCTTCCCCCTGGGCGGACTATTATTTCCGGTTTGACGAGGGGGAAATCAAGACCCAGTTGGAAACCATAGAGGGGGCTATCCGGGAAGGCCGGGTCGGGGAGGACGAAAAATCCTTTGTGGCCTATTTGATGGAAATTGCCGGTAGCCCGGGGAACACCCCCGCGGCCGCGGCCAGCCTCCATCCTCCGGTCCAGGCGGGGCAGCGGGTGGAGGCCCTGCGTCTGCTGGCCTACCTGGGTTCCCGGGAAACCATCCCCTTTTTGGCGGCTCTCTTCTACCGCGACCGGGAACCCCTGGTACGGGCCGCCGCAGCCGCAGCCATAGGCCGCATAGGGGTAGACCCCGAGGGCACGGCCCTGAGGGCCTTTACGGCGGCGGTTTCCTCCCCATCCCCGCTCCGGGACGAACAGGTCCTGGTCTCCGTGGCCGCCGCCGCCGGGGCGCTCTGCCGCTTTTCCGGCCCCCCCTTAAGCGACGCCGGGGTCAAGCTCCTGGTTGTCCTGGCCGGAAAAGACCGGCCCCAACTGGTACAGCGGGCGGCCCGGAGGGAGTTGGATTCCCTAAGGGGGGAGCGGGAAGAGAGTGTGAAGAGTTGGGAGTGAGGAGTGAAGTGGGACGAGGGCGGCGGGGGAAGAGAGAGTGGAGTGAGACGAGTGAGAGTGGGGAAAAAGTTCGTGCTGTTCGGGTGGTCCTTTTTCCTTCCTTATTCGCCTTCCGCTCCTTTGCGGTTAAAAATCCTTAAATAGACGCTTATGGCGCCGGGCACTTTTTTAAGAATTGCCCCCTACTTGAATTTTCTCCCGGTCTCGGCTATCATTTTTCTATGGAAAACGTGAATCCCCCGGCCCCCATAGCGGGCGCTCCGCAAATACCTCGCGCCGCTGTAACCTCGTCCAGGCCGCAATCGTGCTCGCGTGGGGCCGTGTGGGTTTGGGGGGGGGGGGGGG
>JAISOR010000199.1 GCA_031275535.1 Treponema sp.
GCGGAGGTGATAGGCCGGTTCTCCATAGAGATGGCCCTTCTCTGCGTTCCCGAGGACGCGGCCCAAAAAACCGCGGAAAAATTGACCGCCGCGGGGATCCGGGGGATCGTGAACTTTGCCCCGGTGGTATTGCGGGCCGGGCCCGATGCGGTGGTCCGGAATGTTTTTGTGGTGGATGAACTCCGGGCCCTGGCGGCCAGGATGAAAAACTAGAAAATCTAAGGAAGCTGTTCCAAGAACTGAAGTTTTGGAACAGCCTCGATTATTAATGATAGAAGGAGCTTTTATGAAACGGGTGTATAATTTTTCTCCGGGACCTTCGGCGCTTCCCCTGCCGGTGCTGGAACGGGCGGCGGCGGAAATGACCGATACCAATGGCACGGGCCAGTCGGTAATGGAGATGAGCCACCGGTCCGGGGACTTTAAACCCATTATCGAAAAAACCGAGGCCCTGCTGCGGGAACTTATGGGAATTCCCGCCAATTACCAGGTCCTGTTCCTCCAGGGCGGGGCCTCGCTTCAGTTTTCCATGATCCCCCTTAACCTGGCGGCCGCGGATACGCCGGCGGGGGGGCCGAAACAAAGGGCAACGTATGTGGAGACCGGCATCTGGGCCCAAAAGGCCGCCGGGGAGGCTTCCAAGTACGCGGAGGTGATCACCAGGGCAAGTTCCAAGGATAAAAGTTATACCTATATCCCCAAGGCCCCCCCGCCGGACCCGGGGGACGCCTATTATCATATCACCCTAAACAATACCATTGTGGGAACCAAATGGAACGCCCTGCCCGAAACCGGGGCGGTTCCCCTGGTGGCGGATATTTCGAGCTGTATCCTTTCGGAAGCCCTGGAGGTCTCCCGGTTCGGCATCCTCTATGCGGGGGCCCAAAAAAACCTGGGGCCCGCGGGAACCACGGTGGTGATCATCCGGGAAGACCTTATCGGCCGGGCCCCGGCCTGGACCCCGGCCATGCTCCGGTACGACATCCACGCCAAAGAAGGGTCCCTGTATAATACGCCGCCCTGCTATGGGATCTATATCATCGGCCTGGTCCTGGAATGGCTCAAGGAATCCGGCGGGGTTCCGGCCATGGCCCGGCGGAACCGGGAAAAGGCGGAGCTTTTCTATGAATATCTGGAACATTCCAAACTTTTTCATTCACCGGTGGAAAAATCCTGCCGCAGCCTGATGAATATCCCCTTTATCCCCACCCTGGGCGATGCGGAGCGGAAGGCGGAGCTGGAAAGCCGTTTTGTCAGGGAAGCCGCCGCAGAGGGTCTGGCGAACCTTGCGGGACAC
Source organism: Treponema sp. (assembly GCA_031275535.1). The sequence continues at coordinate 1,298 of JAISOR010000199.1, forward strand.
CGCCTGGTAGGGGGTATGCGGGCCAGTATTTACAACGCCATGCCCATAGAAGGGGTAAAGGCGTTGATTGGGTTTATGGAAAAATTCGAAAAGGCTAACCGGTAACAGCGGCGGAGGTTGATGATGTTTCGTATACGGACGATGAATAAAATTTCTCCCCTGGGCCTGGATTTGTTTCCCCGGGATCGTTATGAAGTGGCCAGCGAGATCCCGAATCCCGACGCCATTTTGGTCCGGAGCGCGGACCTCCACAATGTGGAGATCCCCGAAACGGTCATGGCCATAGCCAGGGCCGGCGCGGGGGTAAACAATATCCCCATCCCCCTGTGCAGCGACCGCGGGATTGTGGTTTTTAACACCCCCGGCGGGAACGCCAATGCGGTAAAAGAGCTGGCCATTGCGTCCCTGCTCATTGCGTCCCGGAATATCCTGGGGGGAGTTGCCTGGGGCGCCTCCATCGCCGATAAGGCCGATGAGGTCCCCGAGTTGGTTGAAAAGGGAAAATCCCAGTTTGAAGGCCCGGAACTCCGGGGGAAGACCCTGGGCGTGGTGGGCCTGGGGGCCATTGGGGTCATGGTCGCCAATGATGCGGTCGCCCTGGGCATGACCGTTATAGGCTACGACCCCTATATATCGGTGGACGCGGCCTGGAACCTGTCCCGCTCGGTGGAGCGGGCGGATACCCTGGAGGGACTGCTCTCCAGGGCCGATTATATCAGCCTGCACCTTCCCTTAAGCGAAACCACCAAGGGCCTTTTGAACGCCGAAAAGATCCGGTTTATGAAGAAGGGGGCCCGGGTGGTAAACCTTGCCCGGGGGGGCCTGGTGAACGAGGCGGATATCATTGCCGCCCTGAATGCGGAAAAACTATCCGCCTATGTGACGGATTTTCCCACCGCGGAGCTTCTGGCCTGTAAAAAGACCATCTGTATTCCCCACCTGGGGGCTTCCACCCCGGAGGCGGAGGATAACTGTGCGGTCATGGCGGTCCAGCAGCTTATGGACTACCTTGAATCCGGGGGTATTAAGAATTCGGTAAATTACCCCCGGTGTAGGTTGGATCAGCGGGAGCCCTACCGTCTTCTGGTGGTAAACCGGAATATCCCCAATATGGTAGGCCAGATCACCACCATCCTGGCAGAACTGGGCATCAATATTACGGATCTGATTAACCACCACCGGGATGAATATGCCTACAATATCATTGATACGGAACAGCGGATCCCCGGGGAGGTTCTGACACGGCTCCGGGAGGTAGACGGGATTATCCGGGTCCGGACCATAGAAAAAACCCCCTAACACCGGGGTTTACTCGCCTATGATCTTAACCAGAACCCGTTTACGGCGGCGGCCGTCGAATTCGCCGTAGAAGATCTGTTCCCAGGGACCAAAGTGCAGCTTTCCCGCGGTGATTGCAACCATCACTTCCCTGCCCATGACCTGGCGCTTCATGTGGGCGTCGGCGTTCTCCTCCCCCACGTTGTGGCGATAGGAGGAGACCGGCTCATGGGGGGCAATTTTTTCCAGCCAATCATCAAAATCCCGGTGCAGTCCCTGTTCATCATCATTAATAAAAACACTGGCGGTAATATGCATGGCGTTCACCAGGCAGAATCCTTCCTGTATCCCCGACTCCCGGACCAGACCTTCAACATCGGGGGTAATATTGATGTACTCCCGCATGTTTTTTGTGTTAAACCAGAGTTCTTTTGTAAAGGACTTCATAGGCCCATTATGTAAAAGTTCAGGGAGCCTGTCCAGGGGATACAATACACGGTAACTCCGAATTTGAACGAAAAAATGGCCTGGGCAGAACATCTGAAAGCGGACCACCCAAAAATGGCACGCGAAACATTGAGCGTGTTTTGGGTACCGGTAACAGGGTGGGACCCCGGAAACGGGAAACCCATAAGAAAAATGTAGTAGGTCCCGCTTGCCCCTGCGGGGCTTCGGTCAAGTGTCCGCTTTCAGATAACCCGCCCAGGCCGTCTTATCTTTCTCCAAACTTGGAATTACCGGTCTTTATGAGGGGTTTTTGAAGGTTTTTCTCCACCGGACCGGTGCCTTTCTTCGGGGTAGCCCGGATATACACAAAAAATCGCGGAGTACCAAACCATGTTTGACGCGTTGGTAGAGGATGTGCTGGCGGAGAAACGCCAGGCCCGGGAAGAGGGACGGGCGGAAGAACGGGAAGAAGCCCGTAAGAGGGCTTACCAGGAAAAGCTTGAAAGCGCGCGGAAACTAAAGGAGAAAGGGGTTCCGGTGGATGCGGTTGCCGAGATCATGAACCTGTCCCCGGTGGCGGTGGAGGGCCTGTAAGATGAAGATCCCCGCCATAGGGGGCTAAACTTGACCACCCGAACAGTACAAATAAAGATGGGTAATGTTTTTCTTCCTGTCCTTTGTTGAAACTGAGAATTACTGACCACGGAGCCACCCTTCTCAAAGGTCCCCAGAATTGCTATTCTAGGATGAGACACTTCCCCTGCATGGAGTATTTATGGGCGTCGACATTCAAACTACGGTGAAAAATCTGCACCCCCTGGAGATTAGGATCATCCTCTTCTACAAAAAGGGGGATGAACTGAGCATCGAAAAGATCGAGGCGGAGCTGGGCTTTAAACCGGGGAACGGGAACCAGGCTCTGTCCTGGCTGGCGGCCAAGGGTTTGGTGACGGAGATCCGCCGGGAGGCGAAGCTGTTTTTTGAACTTACCGCCCTGGGCCGGGAGTGGAAGGAGAAGGGAACCCCGGAGGAGCGGATTATCGAACTGGCCAGGATTAAGCCGGGCCTCCGGCTCCCGGAAATTGCCCAAACCCTGGGGCTCGACAACAAGGATGCGGGGAGCGCCTTCGGCGCCCTTGCAAAACTGGGGGCCCTGGCCATGGACGGGGAGAAAAAGGTCGCCATCGCCCTGCCCCCGGAGGCGCTGGAAGCGGGCCGGCCCGTAAAGGGGCCTGCGGCGGATCACCTGGCCCTGCTCCGGGGCCTGCTCGACAAGGCCGCGGCCGCGGAAGGGGCAACCCTCTCCCATGATGAGCTTTCCGAAGCGGAACGGGCGCTTATGGCGGGGATCGCCAAAAAG
>JAISOR010000200.1 GCA_031275535.1 Treponema sp.
AGGCGGTGCGGCTTCTGGCCTTTCTGGAAAATTTTGCCCCCATCCCCCCGCAGTATGTACCGGGCCAGAGCATCCTGCGGGAATTTATCGGGGACAGCGAATTTAAGTACTAAGGGTAACCCACCCCCCTATAACCAGGCCAGAACCGCCAGGGCAATGGAGGCTTGTTTGGTTTCTGCGGAATCGGCGCGGCTGGTAAGGATCACCGGCGCCCTGGTTCCCAGGATCAGCCCCGCGCTTTTTGCCTTTCCCAGGTACATCAGGGACTTATACAGCATATTTCCCGCCTCAATAGAAGGGACGATGAGGATATCCGCATCCCCCGCTACGGGGCTGTCTATCTTTTTTATCCTGGCGGATCCGGCGCTCAGGGCGTTATCCAGGGCCAGGGGCCCGTCAAGGATGCAGCCCGCCATGCGGCCCCGCCGGTTCATCTGGGCCAGGATGGCCGCGTCGGCGGTACAGGGCATTTTTTCGGGGTTCACCTGCTCCAGGGCGGCCAGCAGGGCAATCTTTGGCCGGCCGATCCCCAGGCGGCGGGCAAGGCCCGCGGCGTTTTCTATGATGCTGATCTTTTCCGAAAGGCCCGGGGCGATATTGATGGCCCCGTCGCTCAGAAGCAGGAGTTTGTGGTAATTGGGAGATTCGATTACCCCCACGTGGCTTACCAGGTTTCCCCTGTTCAGGCCCATGTCTTTCCGCAGCACCCCCCGGAGAAAAACAGCGCTTTCCACCAGGCCCTTCATTACCAGGTCCGCCCTGCCGTCCCGAACCAGCCCCACCGCGGTTATGGCCGCGGCGGCCTCGTTATCTTCATGGATAATCTCCATATCCGAAATATCGATCTTCCGCTTCCGGGCTATCTCTTCGATAGCCGGACGATCCCCCACCAGGACGCCCCCGGCCAGGCCCAGCGTCCGGGCCGCCGCCAGGCTGGCAAGGACCGCTTCGTCCTGGGCCACCGCCGCCGCAATACGGGGAGGAGCTTTCCCGGAGGTCCTTAGGGCATCTTGGGCGGCCTCTGTGATCTGGCTTATGGTTTTCATCGTACTTCTCCTTATTAATATAGCCTTAGACAAAGCCTGTCTTCCAGTGCCAGATCGGCGTTGAAAGTTCCGAGGAAAAGGGATTTGTCCGCCTAAAGTCCGGGAGCCATTCGTCGCCGGGAACCAGTTCCTGGCAGAAGCCCTCCTCGATATCGAATTCCTCAAGCCAGCGGAGGACCCGGTCATATTCCCTTGGGCCCACCTGTTTTTGGGGTATGGCTTCCCCCGGGGGCAGGTTCTTCTCCGGCGGCCTGTCCGCCCCTGGCGGCCTTGCCGGATCCTCCCCGGTCCGGTTCCTGTCAACCGGGGTGTACTGGGTCATCAGGGAAAGCAGCGCCCGGCCCCGGCCGTGTTCGGCAAACCATTGGAGGACTTTTCTGGTAGAGGCCGGATGATCCGGTAAAACCAGGTGCCGGATCATGACCCCGGAAACCAGGACCGGGGTTTCTCCCCCGGCCGGCGCGGCCCGGTATTCCCAGCAAAGCCGGCCCCGGAGTTCCATCATCCGCAGGATGGCGGCTTCCGCCTGTTTGGGATAATCCGGGGCCCGGAAGAAGCGGCCCGCCATATCGCTGTCCAGGGTTTTAAGGTCCGGGAGATAGATGTCTACCGTATCCTTTAAAAGGGACAGGGCTTCCATGCCTTCATAGGCCGAGGAATTCCAGAGGACCGGAACCTTGAGCCCCCGGGACCGGGCAAGGCGGATGCCGGAGATAATAGCCGGAGTTCCATGGCTTCCGGTAACAATATTGATATTTTCCGCCCCCCGTTCCTGGAGGGCCATACAGATCCGGGAGAATTCCTCCGGGGCCACGGCTTTTCCCATGCCGCCCTGGGAAATTTGCCAGTTCTGGCAAAACAGGCAGCCCAGGGTACAACCGGTAATAAAGATAGTCCCCGAACCGCCCAGGCCGGTAACAGGGGGCTCTTCCCCCCGGTGTATGGATGCGGCGGCGATGCGGAGTTCCCCGGTTTCTCCGCAGAAACCGCCGCCGCCGGAGGAACGATCCGTGCCGCAGCGGCGGGGACAGAGCCGGCACTCCGTATAGGCCTTCAAGAGGCTCCGGGATTCCCGAAATTCTATGGTCATGACCCTTATTATAGTACGGATGCCTTGCCTTTTTCGAGCTGCCCTCTTTTGCAACTATTTTTTTAGTCCTGTGTCAAAATTATAGACGGAATGCCTTTAAGGGGCTATTATACAGGGGTATTGCCGTCGTCTAATGGAAGGAGTTATTTTTCATGGAGCAGACATCGTCTACGGCCGCCCAGATCATCATCGCTATAATCCCCCTTGTGGGGATTGTGATGGGATCGGTGGTGGCGTTTTTCTATCTTCTCTGGAATCATAAACGTAGAACCCTGCTTATCCAGGCCGGGGAGTATGCCCCGCCTCCATTCGATCTCCTTTCTTTCAGCCTGCTTGCGGGCCTGCTCTTGAGTAGTGTGGGGATCAGCCTAACCGTATTCCTCGCTATAGCCAAGGGGATCGATTACGGTCTTTTAGGCGGGATTATCCCCCTATCGATAGGTATCGGTTTATTGATTTATTATGGAATACGACGCAGCGATAAAAACTCATGACCGGCGGAGGCGATGTAGACGATCAGATGATCGTTGCGCAGATCGTCTCGGGGCAGAAAGAGTTATTCCGGCTGCTGGTAAACCGGTATCAACAAGCGGTACACGGAATGGGTTTAAGCTTTTTCCGGAATACCGAGGACGCTGCGGATTTTACCCAGGAGGTGTTTCTAAAGACCTTCCGCAGTCTTCCCCGGTTTGAAGGCCGGTCTCGTTTTTCAACCTGGCTGTATAAAATCGCCTATAATACGGCGGTAAACGGGATACAGCGGAAGAAGGAATACCAGAGCCTTGCGGTGGAAGACCCGGTTCCGGATATTGACAGCCCGGAACGGAGGGCCCTGCGTTCCGCCGCCAGGGAGGCGGTTTTGGAGGCGGTGACCGATCTGCCGGATAAGTACCGGATCTGCGTGGATCTTTTCTTTTTCTACGACCGTTCTTATCAGGAAATTGAGCTTATTACCGGGTATCCGGTTAATACCATTAAATCCCATGTGTTTCGGGCCAAGAAGCTGCTGCGGGATAAACTTGGGGAGATTGCGGAAGGAGGTATAGAATGACCTGCCGCAGGGTAATGGATAAATTTTTAGAATTCACCGGAGACAGAACTCTTTCATTATGGGATCGGCTGGAAATAGGAATTCATATCTTTCATTGTTCCCGGTGCGCCCGGGAAATTGAAAACATGGAAAAGGCCCAGGATCTCATGAAAAGCGATTTTTTCCCCCCCGTTGCCAGTCTGGAAGAAAGCATCATGGAACAGATCTACCGGGAGGAGCCCCTGGTCTTTACCGAGGCCCCTGCGGGGGTTTCGTTCCGGGGCTGGGTAATAACCGGCCTTATCGTGCTGATTTCCCTGGCCTCCGCCTTTCTGGGCATGGACTTTGACAAGGTGGTCAGTACCGGGGGCTCGTCATTCCTGCTTCCCCTGGGGCTTACCATAGGGGTGGTGGTCACCGGTTATGGGGCCCTCTTTATCGGCAGTCATCTAAAGGAACTTTCCGAGCGTTTCAGGCTGCATTAGGGGAGACCGGAAGGGGAAGGCCGCTGGCCGGCCCGGCAGCCGGGCTGCCAGCCTCTTAATGATCGTCCGGGTCTCCGTTCCCTGAACAGATCCGGTTCCTGCCCTGGTTTTTTGCGGTATACAGGTTGCGGTCCGCCTGGGCAATAAAGGAACTTATCGCTATATCTTCGGTGGGGATTAGGGAAACTACCCCGATACTTATGGTGATATTGGTCATAATCTGCCCGGTGGCGGTGGCTATCCTGATAATCTCTACATTAGAACGGATCTTTTCGGCCATGACCAGGGCGGACTCTAAATCCGTATCCGGCAGCAGGACGCCGAATTCCTCCCCTCCCAGCCGGGCCGCAAGGTCCGCAGGGCGCATTGCCGCCGCGGCGAATACCCTGGCGATGGTTTGCAGCAGGATGTCTCCCTGGGGGTGGCCGTAGGTATCGTTGTAGGACTTAAAGTTATCCACATCCATCATCAGAAAAGAGAGGGGCGTCTTTTCCCTCATGGCCCTTCGCCACTCCATCTCTATCCGGTCGTCGAAGCTGCGGCGGTTGGGGATATTCGTTAATCCGTCAATAAGCCCCAGTTTTTCAATGGTCCGCATTTGATGCACAATCTGTATATGGGTCTTGACCCGGGCTAACACAATGGCGTTTTTAAAGGGCTTGGTGATATAATCTACCGCTCCCAGGAAAAAGCCCTTTTCCTCGTCCGCTTCATTGCTGAGCCCGGTGATAATAATCACCGGGATATTCCGGGTAAGGGGAGAATCCTTGAGCCTTTTGAGCAGGTCAAAGCCGTTGATATCGGGCATGATGATGTCCAGCAGGATAAGATCGGGGGGATTTTCAGCAATCCGGACCGATGCTTCCTGGCCGGATTTGGCGGTAAAAATCGTATAAAAGGGACATAAAATCCGATTCAATACCATCAGGTTTGACTTTTCGTCGTCCACCACCAAGATACTGTATTCCATACTGGTTTCCATATAATAACACCCAATGATACAGAATAATCTTATTTATACCGGGGTTTTTCATGATAATCAAGGGAGGGCCAGGGCAAAGGCGTTTACTGTTAATCCGAGATACTCCACCGTACCGGTGCATTTTCTCCGGGGGTATCCCGGATACACGGCCAAATTTGCCCGGCCGTTCCTTAT
>JAISOR010000280.1 GCA_031275535.1 Treponema sp.
ATCTGATATTCATTTGATTTTCTATTTTATAATATATAGGATTATTGTCAAGGGTCCGTATTCAGGGCAAAAGCATTTACTCTTTATCCGGGACACATTAAATGAAAACACCGGTACGGTGAGGAAATTTCTTGGGGTCCGGCCTGATGCCTTATTCGGAACAGCGGCTTTTATGGGGCCTACGCCATGCTGCCTTTTTTCATCAACACGTTATCACGTGCTTTTCAGGGCGTGTCCGCGTAAACCATAGGGACCCCCGGGGGGTCCCCCTATGGTTTACACCGGACCTTGGTCCGACAGACCTTGGTCTGATGCCACCCCACCAGGTTTTTCTCCACCGTACCGGTGCATTTTCTCCAGGGTATCCCGGAGACACCAAAAAACGGCACGCAAAACATTGAGCGTGTTTTGGGAATACCGGCAACATGGTGTGGGCCCCGGAAAAAGTACACCCATAAAGAAAAGGTACAGGGCCCGCCAAAAAATTGCCCAGACGTTCCTTATATGGGGGGAAGAGGGGGTTCCTCGCATAATTCGGGTAATTTTCCCGCAAACCCCTTCAATATATCATGATCTCCGCAGTACCGCTTCACTCCCCACTCTCCAACCTTTTTTGAATATAAGTGAGGCAGTTCCAAAATGTCAGATTTTGGAACTGCAACCTTGAAAAATGCGGTTTCGTAAGGCGTTAGCCTGAGAAACCGCAAGAGCTGGTGACAAAATAACCGATTTTGGAACCAGCTCAAGTAAATGCTTTTGCCCTGCGGCTCAGGCAGGGCTCAGGCAGGGCCCTTGACACCCCCTGCTCCATCCGTTAACCTCTAAATTCGTATGGTTAACCAAAATCTTGCCGAATACACAAAACGGGGGATCTCCACCAAGGCGGGGATCCTTGGGAAACTTAGGGAAGAACCGGGGAATACCGTTTCCGGCCAGAGCCTGGGGAAGGTTCTGGGGGTTTCCCGGGTGGCGGTTTGGAAGGCCGTGCGGTCCCTGCAGAACGCGGGGTACCCCATCAGGGGGGACGACGGGGGCTACCGGTTCAGCGGGGATGGGGAGGGTGATTTTCTCTATCCCTGGGAATTCGGGGAAGGGGAAGGGCGGTTCCGCCATTGGGTCAGTACCGACAGTACCATGAACCGGGCCAGGGATATGGCAAACCGGGGCGCCCCGGGGGGCATGGTGTTTACCGCGGAGACCCAGAGCGCCGGCCGGGGCAGAAACGGGAAAAAGTGGACCTCTAACCGGGGAGGGCTCTTCTTTACCCTGCTGGAGCGGCCGGGCCTGGGGATATCCGAATATACCCGCCTGGCCCTGGCGGCCCATATTGCCCTGGGAGAGGCGATCAGCGGGGTCTGCGGGAAAAAAGCGGAACTCCGCTGGCCCAATGATGTCTGGATTGGGGATTGTAAGATCGCCGGCCTCTTGACGGAACTCTCCGGCGCGGGGGACCGGATCGAATGGATGAGTATCGGCATGGGGATCAACATAAACAATCCCCCTCCCCGGAGGGAATCCATAAACTGTTTGAAATTATTGGGACACCCGGTTTCCCGGAAAGATATGCTTTTAAGGGTCCTGCATACATGGGAGGGGCTTAACGGGAGCGCCCCCGGCCCCAGGGAACTCCAAACCCGGTGGAACCGCGCGGCCCGGGGAATGGGCCGCCCGGTTCTGCTGATCGAGCCAAACCGCCCCGCCGGGCCGGGGGAGGTCCGGGAAAGGGGGATATTCATGGGCATCGATCTATCAGGCCGGGGGCTTGTAAAAACCCCCGCGGGGCTCAAAAAATTCCTCCCCGGTTCGGTATCTCTCGTCTTCGATTAAAGGATGTAAGGCATTTACGCACATTCATAACACATCAAGGAGTATCTTTATGGAAAACAAAACGTCCCTTTCGGCAAAAAGAAGGGCCATTACCGGAATTACCCTCATCGCCCTCTTCGCGGCCCTTACCGCGGCGGGGACCTTTATCACCATCCCCCTTCCCATTTCTCCCGTACCGGTGGTACTGCAGAATCTGTTCGCCCTCCTGGCGGGGCTGATCCTGGGGCCCCTTCTGGGGGGACTGGCGGTGGGGCTTTACCTTATCGCCGGAGCCGTGGGAGCGCCGGTATTTGCCGGAGCGGCCGGAGGCTTCACCCGCTTTTTGGGCCCCACCGGGGGCTTTCTCCTGGGTTACCTGTTTTCGGCCATAGTAGCGGGGGCCATTGCGGGCCGGCCCCGGGGGGAAGAAGGGAAACGGCTTGGGCGGATCATCATGGGGACCTTTTTAGGGCTCCTCTCGGTATATGTACCGGGGCTTATACGGCTAAAAATGATCATGGGCACCACCTGGCCGGCGGTCCTGGCCGCGGGGTTCATTCCCTTTCTTATTGGAGATATCCTTAAAGGGATAGCGGCGGTGATCATCGCCCCCCGGCTGCGCCGGCTTGCGGCGGATCAACTGGATGGATAGGACCGGGGGGCCGGAGGTCCTCTTTTCGGTCCGGGGCCTCAGCAAGATCTTCCCCAACGGGAACCGGGCCATAGGGGGGATTTCCCTGGATATTTATGCCGGCGAATGTCTCCTGATTGCGGGGTCCAACGGTTCCGGCAAGACCCTGCTGATGCGGATGCTCACCGGCCTTACGGCCCCGTCGGGGGGGGAACTCCTCTTTCGGGGGCGCCCCCTGGAGGACTGCGCCGGCCCGATCCGGCGTCAGGTGGGGCTGGTGTTTCAGGATGCGGAGGCCCAAATAATCGGGGAAACCGTACTGGAGGATATAGCCTTTGGGCCTAAAAACCTGGGCTTCCCAAAAGACGAAACCGGGACCCGGGTCCGGGGAGCCCTGGAAGCGATGGGCCTGGAAGGGAAAAAAGACTTCCCCCCCCGGAGGCTTTCCGGGGGGGAGAAACGGCGCCTTGCGGTGGCGGGGGTTCTTGCCATGGGATGCGAGGTATTCATCATGGATGAACCCTTCGCCAATCTGGATTGGCCCGGGGTTATCCAGGTCCTGGAGATTATCCGGCACTTAAAAGGGGACGGCAAAACGGTGATCATCCTTACCCATGAGCTGGAAAAGGTCCTGGCCTTTGCGGACCGGCTGGTCATCCTTGACCGGGGGCTTATCCGGGACCAGGGGGCCCCGGAAGAGGTTCTGGACCGGCTCAAGGCCGAATACGGGGTCCGGGACCCCCGGCGTACCTATGCCCGGGTGGAGGACTGCACATGGCTGGCGACCTGAGCCCCTATGCCTATAGACCGGGGAACAGCCCCCTTCACCGGGCCCCGGCGGGGGCTAAACTGCTGGCCCTTCCGCTCCTTTCTATTTCCGCCTTTTTTTTCGGTCCCCCCGCTTTGGGGGCCGCCAGCCTGGCCCTTATAGGCGGGGCGCTTCTGGCGGGGCTCCGGCCCAGGGAATTACTCCGGGGCTCGAAGCCCCTCCTGGTGATGGTCCTTCTGGTGGCGCTTTGCAGAGCCCTCGGCGCCGGCCCGCCGGGGTTTAAACTCTCCGGCTTCCTGGAGGGGCTCGTCTTCGGCTGGCTCATCCTCCTCTCCTTTGCCGCCGCGGCCCTCCTCTTTTCGGTCACCACCATGACGGAGCTTAGGGATTCCCTGGACAGGGGCGAATCCCTGCTGTGTTACCCCCTCCTCCGGCTTCTCAGGTGGATCAGCCCCGCTCCCGGGGATGGGGGCTGGGTCCGGCGGCTTACCCACCGGCTGGAACGGCCCCGGCTAAGCCTGGGGATTTCCCTAATGCTGGGATTTTTACCCCGGTTTTTTGAAATATGGGAAGCCGCGGACACCGCCTACCGGGCGCGGGGGGGCAGGAAAGGCCTGGGGCAGATGAAGGCCCTAATCCCCCTGGTAACGGAACGGATGCTGGAAGCCGCCGCAGAAACCGCCCAAGCGCTGGAGTCCAGAGGACTGGAGTGTGAAGAATGAAGAAAGGGTGAGTGAAGGGTGGGGAGTGAGGAGTGAAGTGGGTCAAGAGCGGCCTAACGAGTAAAGGCGGCGGGGGAAGAGAGAGTGGGGTGTGGAGTGAAGAAAGTGTAGGCTTTGCGGGGA
>JAISOR010000005.1 GCA_031275535.1 Treponema sp.
CCCCGTATATATTCCTCAAGGACCCCGGTAAATTCCGCCATTTCCCGGGGCCGGATATCCCCGATGTTGGCGATTCGGAAGGTGTTCGCCTCCGAGAGTTTTCCCGGATATATCGTAAAGCCCCGGCTGCGGGCAAGATCGTGGAGGGCCTCGAAATTATAGGCGGGGGAGGGGGGATCGATGATGGCGGTTATCAGCTTTGACTGGGCCTCTTCGGGAACCAGCATGGAGAGCCTTAGTTTCTTTATGCACCGGACCAGTTCATCCCAGCAGGCGGAATAACGGGCATAGCGTTTTTCAATGGTCTCCAGCCTGGTCTCAATAATCGCCTGCCGCAGGGCATAGAGACACTGTACCGGCGGGGTAAAACGGGTTTGCTTTGTTTTCTTAAAATGGCTGTACTGATCCCAGAGGTTAAGATAGTAGTTCCTCATGGGGTACTCTTTTATGGCCTCCAGGCTTTCTTTCCTGCAGAATACCAGGGCTACCCCGGCCATGCCCTGGATGTTTTTGTTTGAAGTGGAGGCCATAAAATCGACGGCATCCCGGTCCATATCGATGGGGATCGCCGCAAAGGCGCTGACCGCATCAACGATGGTAACGATGCCCCGGCTATGACAGAAACGGCAGAGTTCCGGCACGGGGTTAAGCAGGCCCGTGGTTGTTTCGTGGTAGACAATGGCAAAGTGGGTAAACCGGCCCTCCGTAAGTTTTGCCTTAACCGCTTCCGTGTCCAAAGGCAGGGCGCCGCTGCTCTTAAAGACCTCGTGGTTAAGCCCGTATACCGACGCTATTTTGGCGAACCGGGCGCCATAGGCGCCGTTATCCACGATGAGTAGTTTGCCCCCATGGGGTACACAGGACGAGAGCATGACCTCGTCCGCGGCGGTGCCGGACCCGCCAAAGAGAACCGTTTCCACCCGGCCCTGCTCCCCAACCATTAAAGAAAGTTCCCCGGCGATCCACTCCATCACATCACCGAATTCCTGTTCCCTGGGGCATATATCCGCGCAGACCTGGGCGTACTTTACACTGTCGCTGGTGGTGGCGGGGCCGGGGTTTAACAGCACCTCCCGCTGAATGGACCGGAGGCTCTCCGCCTCCCGTATCCGGGGATAGATGGTATCCCTGGCCATGGCAAGATGGGATTCGTCATCTATTTCCCGCCACAGGTAGTATTCGAGTTTTCTGATAAACACGCCGTCCCCGCCGGAGGAGACCCCGGCCATGGCGCTTTCATATTCCATCTTAGGCTGATCCGCCGCGTGGTCCTCCAGGTAACGGAGCATCTTATCCAGGGTCCCCGGGGTTAAACGGCTAAGGCCCACCAGTTCCCCCGCCGGGGTCCCGATGGCGTCCCTGTTTTTTGACTGCTTCCTCAGGAAGCCCCCCTGGTCCGCCTCCAGATACACCTCGTCCCCCGAGGCGGTAGGCCCCGAGGCCAGGAGTACGTTCCCGTGGGTTTCGTTGATAAGGACCGAAAGACCCGCGGCGTCGTAGATCAGATCCGACTCCAGGAGGAGGAAGCTGCCCCGGACCGCGCCGGCGCAGCAGGCCAGGGTGCCCATGCTGCCGGTTTCCGCATAGCGGCTGTTCTTGATGCACCGGATGCCTGGGTACCGGAGGGCAAGCTCCTCGTACCACTCGCCGCAATGGCCGGTGCCGATGATAATTTCTTCAATCCCCGCGGCAAAGAGTTTCCGCACCGACCATTCCACAATCGGAAGATCCCCTATTCTGATAAAACCCTTTGGCATGGCGGCCGTTTGTTCCTTTAAACGGGTGCCCATGCCTCCGGCCAGTATTACCGCCTGCCTAATCATAGCAGCTCCTTCATCAGGGCCGTTTTGTTTTCCCGGGGGCTTGAACGGGGCCGGCCCAGATCTTTCCGCGCTCCCCGGCGGACCCGTACTTCGATAAGCAGGGGCCCCTGGTGTTTCGCCGCCAGCAGGGCCCCTAATTCATCCCGGGTCTTTACCGAATAGGCCTGTGCATAGCCGCAGGCCCGGGCCATATCGGGAATGGCGATTTGCAATCCCACCGTCGGCTGCCCCCCCACCGAATCGTGGGCGCCGTTGTTCAGTACGATATGCCTGAAATTGCCGGCGCGGCTGGTTCCTATGGTCCCCAGGGCCCCCATGTGCATAAGCAGGGCGCCGTCCCCGTCCAGGCAGGTCACGGAAAGTTCCGGCCTTTGCAGGGCCGCGGAAAGGGCAATCTGGGAAGCGTGGCCCATGGAACCGACGGTAAGAAAATCCCGCTCATGGCCCAGGCCCAGTTTTTCCCTGAGTTCGTACAACTCCCTGGAAGCCATGCCGGTGGTGGAGAAGAAAAATTCCTCCGGCCCCGAGGCTTTGATAATTTCCTCAATGGCCTCTTCCCGGCTTAGTTCCGCGCCGGGGCCGCCGGCCTGTTGAAGGGTATAGGGGCCAAAGGTATCCTTGGGGACCACAAAGGCATAGGGAGCCTTTTTTTCCGCCATGTAGGCATAGCACCGCTCCACCTGCCCTTTAAGAATATCCTCCGTATCCGCCATCAGGACATAGGGAATTTCCATGGCCCCCAGCAGGGCGCCGGTAACCCGGCCCTGTTTAATATGCTGGGGCTCATCCTTGACCCCCGGTTCCCCCCGCCAGCCGATAAGCAGGATAAGGGGGATCTGGTACACCTCGGGGTCCGCCAGGGAGAGCAGGGGATTTACCGCGTTGCCTATGCCGGAGTTTTGCATATATACCAGGGGAGGCTTCCCGGTGGCAAGATGATAGCCCGCGGCCAGGGCCACCGCGGCCCCTTCATTTACCGCGATGATATGGTTCCGCTCCCCGGCGTGATCGGTAATATAGGCGCAGAAACTCTTTAAAAGCGAATCCGGGACGCCGGTAAAAAATCCGGTTCCCTTTTCCGTCAAGAGATTATAAAAAAATTGAGGCTCAACCATGGCCGCCGCCTTTAGGGGGATTGCTCATTTTCCGCCGGGGATTAACTCCAGGATCTCTTTAATGGGCATGCACAGGGAATCCGCTTCCAGGGATCGTTCGTTTTCCAGGATCAGCTCCGCCGCCCTTTTCATTGCCGGGTAGGACGCCCGGAGCATGTGGTTGGCATAGATGATAATCTGGGCGCCCCAGGAGAGGAATTCCCCTTCGGTAAACTGGTTATAGGTGGTGGGCGCCAGGATGATCGGGACCCGCTCATAGTCCCGGTGAAAGGCGGCGCAAAATTCCTTTATATCCAGGCCTGTCTTTTCCTTACTGTGAATCATCACCCCGTCGGCCCCGGCCTCTACGTATGCCGCGGCCCGTTCCAGGGCCAGGGAAACCGGGAACCCCGCGATAAGGCTTTCGAGCCGGGCGATGATCATAAAGTCCCGGGTTACCTGGGCCTTCTTTCCGGCGCTTATTTTTTCGGAGAACTCCGGGATCGACGCCAGCTCTTGCGTAACCTCGGTCCCAAAGAGGGAATTCTTTTTAAGCCCCGCCTTATCTTCAATAATAACCGCGGATATCCCGTTCCGTTCCAGGGTCCGCACGGTAAACACAAAATGTTCCGGCTTACCCCCCGTATCGCCGTCGAAGATAATGGGCTTGGTGGTACATTCAAGGATATTGGTCAAATCCTGAAGCCGGGTGGTCAGGTCCACGGCCTCAATATCGGGTTTCCCCTTGCTGGCGGAATCGGTCAGGCTCGAAGACCACATGCCGTCAAAGCGGTGGGCCCCGTCTTCCTTGAGGATTTCCAGGTTTTCGATGATAAGCCCCGAAAGCCCCGAATGGGCCTCCATAATCCTGATGAGCGGTTTTGCCTCGATGAGCCTCCGCAGGGTCTTCATCCTGATCTCCGGGGTGGTGCCGATGGAACGCTGGGCTTCGTTCATGGCGGAGGAGTTGATCCCCTGGGTATAGGGAATCTCCACCACCTCCCCCCCCAGTTGGGCCATCACCTCATACACCCCATCCCGAACCTTGCTCAAGGGGCCGGTCTTCCAGTCATCCCCATGGATGATCATATCGGGCTTGTATTTTTTTAAGTTGGGGATATAGCTCCAGTCTTCCTGGGGAACCACCCGGGAGACCCCCTTAATATTTTCCACCACCGCCTTCCGCTGTTCATAGGTAAGAAAGGGGAGCCGCTTATGGGACGCAATGGCGGAGTCGGTCAAAAGCCCCACCAGGAGCGTTCCCCGTTTTGCCCCCTCCCGGACAATGTTGATGATCCCTGGATGGATAATATCGGCGGTCATTCCCAAATATACGGTTTTCATATCCCCCCTTCCTGTTTTCCCGGCTACTTTCCCACCGCAAAATACCGCAGCCCCGCGGCCTCTACCTCTGCCCGGTTGTAGATATTCCTTAGATCAAAAAAACAGGGGGAGCCCAGTAAATTTTTTACCCTGTCCAGATCGAGGTTCCTGAACTGATTCCAGGGGGTAAGGATGGCCAGGGCGTCCGCCCCCTGCAAAGCGTCGTACTCGCCCCTGGTAAAAGAGACCGAGTCCTTGACGGCCTCCAGCCGCCAGGAGGCCTCCTCCATGGCCGCGGGGTCCCAGACCCGGAGTTTTGCCCCCCCCCGGACCAGGCCTTCGCAGATGGAGATCGCCGGAGACTCCCGCATGTCGTCGGTGTTTTGCTTAAAGGCCAAACCCAGGATGGCGATGGTTTTTCCCCGGAGCGAACCGGGGCCGCCAAGGCCCGTTTCTATCTTCCGGACCATCCTGCTTTTCTGGCGTTCATTGGCCTCTATGGCGGCCTCCACCAGGGAGAGGGGATCCCCTTGCTCCCGGCCTATCCTTGCCATGGCCTGGGTGTCCTTGGGAAAACAGGAGCCCCCATAGCCGGGGCCGGGGTGCAGAAACTTGGAGCCGATCCGCCCGTCCCGGCCCATGGCGTTGGCTACGGCCTGCACATCGGCGCCTACCTTTTCGCAGAGGTTGGCAACCTCGTTGATAAAGGTGATCTTTACCGCCAGAAAGGCGTTGGAGGCGTACTTTATCATCTCCGCGGATTCCAGGTTGGTCTCTATGTAGGGGGTTTCATTGAGGTAGAGGGACCGGTAAATATCCTTCATGATCTTTCGGGCCCCCTCGCTCTCGGTCCCTATAACGACCCGGTCGGGGTGGGTAAAATCCTGGACCGCCGAGCCTTCCCGCAAAAACTCCGGGTTGGAGACCACGTCAAAGGGGATGCCGGCCCCCCGTTTTTCCAGTTCCTCCCGGATCCAGCCCATGACTTTGCGCCCGGTCCCGATGGGCACCGTACTCTTATTAACCACCACCGTATAGGAACCCATGGCCGCCCCTATCTCCCGGGCGGCCTGTTCCACATAGCGGAGATCGGCGCTCCCGTCGTCCGCCGGGGGGGTCCCCACGGCGATAAAAGCCACCGGGTTCCGTTTTACCGCCGCCGCCAGATCGGTGGTAAATTCCAGCCTGCCGGCCTGGGTATTCCGGTTTACCACCAGATCAAGCCCCGGTTCATAAATGGGGATGATGTTCTCTTTTAATTTTTCAATTTTCTCCGGGTTATTATCCACACAGGTTACGTAGTTTCCAAAATCCGCCAGACAGGCCCCGGAGACCAGGCCCACATACCCTGTGCCGATTACCGTAATGTTAGCCATGGTTCTTCCCTGTTCTAATAGTGGTGGCCCATGCCGAGATAAATTTCCCGGTTA
>JAISOR010000011.1 GCA_031275535.1 Treponema sp.
TCGGGCCGGGTCGAAGAGGCTTTTAAGGATCTTCTGGATGCCCGGGAAGGGGCCTATCATTTTATCGAAGCCGAATTGGAAGCCGGCCGGCGTCCCAGCGGCGCCGCGGTGGATCAGAAAACCCGGGAAATCCTTATTGGCCGGGGATACGGGGAGGCCCTTAAACACCGTACCGGCCACGGCATTGATACGGAATGTCATGGCTCGGGGGTGAATATCGATTCCCTGGAGTTCCCCGATTCCCGGCTGCTCCTGGACGGGTCCTGTTTTTCCCTGGAACCGGGAATCTACTTTTCCGATTTTGGGCTGCGAACCGAGATTGACGTGTATATCCGGGAAGGAAAGCCCCTTATTTCCCAGGGGGACCGCCGTCAGTTTACCCTGCTTACCTGTCCCGGGCGTTCATGCTGAATCCCCTGCCGGTCCCTGCCGCACTGCTCGATTTTATAAACCGGGGCGCCAAATTTATCGTGGCGGGCCATAAGGAGCCCGACGGCGACTGCGTGGGAAGCCAGCTTGCCCTGGCCTCGGCGCTGCGGCGGCTCGGCAAAGAGGCCATTCCCTGCTCCGCCGGGCCCTTTAAGCGGTCCGAAGTTATGCCCTACGAGGATTGTTTTATCGCCCAGCCCGGCGAGGAAGAACGGGAGGGCGCCGGAGTTATCCTGATGGATTGTTCCACAAAGGATCGTACCGGCGGCCTTGAGCCCGCCCTGGAGGGGCTTCCCCTGGCGGTTATTGATCATCATGCCGCCACCCGGTATGCCCCGGCTGATCCGTCCGCCGGCCCGGCGCCGGGCCTATCCGGCGGCGATCCCCTCCTGTACATTGACCCCGAAGCCCCGTCGGTTACCTTTATGACCCTGGGGATCATTGAGGCCCTTGGCTTAGAGCCCAGCCCCGAAGAAGCGGAACTGCTTCTTTTTGGGCTTTGTACTGATACGGGGTTTTTCCGCCATGTGGACAACCGGGGCGCCGAGACCTTTGCCAGGGCTTCCCGGTTGATCGCCGCGGGGGCCAGCCCCAAACGGGTGTTTGCGGCCATAAATGGGGGGAAAAGCCTGGATTCCCGGATCTTCACGGGTTTGGTGCTTTCCCGGGCCCAGCCTTATTTTGAGGGGAGGCTCATCCTCTCGGCCGAGACCTATGAGGACCTCCGGCGCTTTGGCCCGGAAGGCAGGGATTCGGACAACCTGTACCAGCTTCTGCAATCGGTAAAAGGGGTCGAGGCCATTGCCATTATCCGCCAGGAAAGCCCCGAGGCCTGTACCGTGGGGCTCCGTTCCAGGGACGCGGTGGATGTGGCGGCCCTGGCCCTGCAATTCGGCGGCGGGGGCCACAAAAACGCCGCGGGGCTGAGCATGGACGGAACCATCGACATAGTACGCCCCCGGATTCTGGAAGCCTTCAACAAAATTTTCGCGTAATAGAAGCCTGTCCTAAAACTGAAATTTTGAGAATTTACGGCCCCGGAAGGCCTCAAAATATGACATTTGTCATATTTTTATGACATAAGTCATCTCAATCAAATCAAAATCGCAGGATGTTTCCATTATTCCCGATAAACCCCAAAAGGAGTAAATAATGTATAAACATCAACCTCTGGCCAAATTACTGCATCAGTATTATCTGGGAACCCTGGATAAAAAAACATTCGAGGGGCTTATCTTTAAATTTATCCAAGATAAGTTTGAACGTCTTCATCTTTACAAATGGAGTAAAGATGATTTTATGGATTTTCTCTGCTGGTTCTATCCCCGAATCGGCCGGGCGATAGATAGTTATCAAGACACGGGTTCTTCCTTTGATGTCTATATTATCTCCCATGTGCGCTGGTCCGCCAGGGAATACCATGCCCTGGAAATGGATCACCGGGTTATTGAATACGCCTGCTGGAAAGCCAAGGCCCTGGAAATGGAGGTTTGTGAGGAGGAACCGGCCTATATCGAACCCGAACCGGCCTTTAAACCGGTTTCCAATCCCCAGCAGGTTCTTGCATTACTGTTGAAATCCTATTATTTTGTATCCGATGATTTTCTAACCCGTATTGCCCCGGCGCTTGGGATACCTAAGGAACAGCTCGGCCAACTGATCGAGGCCCTGCGGAAACAGAGACTCCGAAGGGACGTGCGGATAAGGGAACTCCGGGAACGGGTCTTTAGCCAATATTACCGTTGTGTTTCCTTTGAAAAAAGGATGCTTCTCGCCCCGGAAGGTTCGGCCCGGAGTGAAAAAATGGAGCAGCGCCTGGCAAGGGCCAAGAAGCGGCTGGAATCCATGCGGAAACGGCTGGCGGCCGTCAAGACAGAGGCAAGCAACCGCCAGGTGGCCGCGGTACTGGGGGTCCCCAAGGGGACGATAGACTCGAATCTTCACGCGTTCAAGACAAAGTATGAACCAGGGGAAGATGATATGGACTCCGAAATGTAGGCCGTCTTGCCTTTCTCCAATAGTGGAATTACTGCTTTTTATGAGGGGGGATTTATGGTAAATTCATGACCTGATAGACCCCAATTTATGGAGTATAAATGCTTAGTTACCGGCACGCCTTCCATGCGGGTAATGCTGCGGATGTGGTGAAACACATGGCGCTTGTCTTTTGTCTTGAGTATTTGGGACAAAAAGAGAAGCCCTATCTTGCGGTCGATACCCATGCGGGGGCCGGCTCCTATTCCCTGCTTGAAGGGTATGCCGCCAAAAACCGGGAATGGGAAGGGGGGATCCGGCGGCTCCTGGATCAGGGGAACCTGCCGGGCCGGGCCTTTCCCCCGCTGATTGCCCGGTATGTGGAGCTGGTTCAGGAGGCGCAGCCCGCGGCTCACGCAAGCGGCCCCGGATTGGCCGCGGCCCCCGGTAGGGCCGCCTTGGCCGATACCGCCGCTGTGTCCGGCGCCGCCGCCCCGGGCGGCGCTGCCGGCGCGGGCGGGGGCCTCCGCCGCTATCCCGGTTCCCCTGCCCTTATGCAGAAACTGCTTCGCCCCCGGGATCGGGCGGTGTGTTTTGAGCTGCACCCCGCGGATTTTGCCGCCCTTCAGGATGGTTTCGGCGCAGACCCCCGGTTCCGGCTGAGGAGGGAAGACGGCCTGGGGGGGCTCAAGGCGCTGCTCCCGCCCCCTTCCCGGCGGGGCTGCGTCTTTATCGATCCCTCCTATGAGGTTAAGGATGATTATCGGACCCTTCCCCTGGTTCTGGCAGAGGCGCTCCGGCGTTTTCCTTCGGGCTTGTATATCATCTGGTATCCCCTGCTGGGGCAGGATGGGGGCCGCCCCGCCGGGGGCCGCGGCCTGGGGGAAAGGCTTCGGGCTCTTTATGCGGGGAACCGCTGCGGCTTCGAACTCAGGACCTCCCAAAGGCCCGCCTCCCCCGGGGATGCCTTGTCCGGAGGCATGTACGGCAGCGGCCTCGTTATCTACAATCCCCCCTGGCCTCTCAGGAGCGCCCTGGAAGAAAGCCTTCCCCTGCTGGCTTCTGCCCTGGGCGGCGCAACGGGGGATTGGGATATGTGGTGGGAAGAGGCCGCCTCCCCGCAGTAATTCTCAGTTTAAACAGACAAAAAAAGATGCCTAAAAAAATTCCGGGGGGCCTGCCGGGGGAGGAAGGGGGCTCCGGTGGAATTATAGGGCAGGGTATGTCTCCTATTACGGAAGGCAGGTATCAATACTCCAAAGTTTGCTTTTCTTTCTTGAGCGTAAATTTATTGTGCGCCACGCCGTGTTAAATACTTTCCTCAACATGGCTTAACGCCATGCATTATTGGGCGGGGTTTACGGAGGGGCTTCATCGGGTGGCGGTTCATTTTTCATCACTATGGGGGATGTGGCGATATGTGAGGCTTCCCATTTTTATCACCGGGAAGGCCGCCGCCTGACTACGCTGGGCTTGATGGGAAGAAGCGGCCCCGGGTGGGCTTAGGGGGCTGGGTTCCCCACGGTGTAACATACAGCCGGGGGCGGGGTGCCGGGGTTTCTTGCGCCGCTTTTTGACAGGGCTTTTACCCCGGGGGAAATGCGGCGCAAGAAGGGCGGCGTAGATGGGTTGGGAAAATTGCGATAGCAGTGCGACATTTTGACCTTTTGATTTCTTCCCTACGGGCGCAGCCCGTACCGCCGTAGGCGGTCCTGTGTGGGCGTGGAGTAACGGCTTTACCTTTGCCGTTATGCGTAACCGGTTTTGAAAATCCTAAAAATAAGCCGTATGAAGAAACTGCTATGGGGGAAAGGGCGGCTCTATAGGGCTTCTATTGCGTTCTGGCGGGATTTTTTTGGGGGGCATGGGATAGCAAAATAACCCTTTTTTGAGGGTGGCGGCAGGACTGGCAGGGCCGAAATTTGCGCCGTGTGAGCATTTGTGTCAGCAACATTCATTCAATCTGGTTAGTAGTGGCTGGTAGGCATTAGTACATAACACTTGACTAATTCCTTATACTGTAATAAGATAGAGCAACAGTTAGCACTTGCGATAACGAAAAAACACACCTTGCAAATTATTTTCAAAAAATTGTAAAAATCATTGGAATACCCGCCAAGTAATCATATAATACTACATAAAAAATGAATTTAATCCTTTTATTGATATAGTCCAAACTTGTGGGATTTCAATTATATAAATGATTCAACGAATAAGACTATACCAATTTTGGATATTGAAGATTAACGGAAGTTGTTCGAGACCTGAAGGTTTCCGAACAACGCTAATAATTGGTAAGGAAGAAGTACGTAGTCTATTACTTACCCGGCAGGCTTTTCACAGATTTTGTCTTCCGGCAGCCTGCGCAGGAGGCATTCGGCAAGGGTCGCGGAGTCCATGGGTTTGGCAAGAAAGCCGTTGAACCCCTTTGCAAGGAACATGTTCTTGGCCTCTGATACGGCATTGGCGGTTAACGCCACAATGGGCGTAGCGGAGGAACTGCCTCCCTGCCGAATTATTCCGGCGGCTTCAACGCCGTCCATACCCGGCATCATGTGATCCATAAGGATAAGATCGTAGCGCTTATCCGCAGCCATTTTTACCGCCTCTGTGCCGCTCTTCGCCATATCGGGTTTAATACCAAAAGAACCAAGCATGAAGGACGCCACTTCCAGGTTGATTTCAATGTCGTCCACCAAAAGCACCTCCGCTTCGGGCGCGGTAAATTCTATTATGTCGATTTTCTCTTCCGGCAAATCCTCAAGGGAGCCTGTTTTCAAGTCAAGGGTTACGGTAAACACCGACCCTTTTCCGTATTCGCTTTTGATGTTGATGGAACCGCCCATCATCGTACAGAGCCGTTTGGTTATGAC
>JAISOR010000110.1 GCA_031275535.1 Treponema sp.
GAGGCTTTCCCAAAACTTCAGTTTTTGGGAAAGCAACCTTAGATTTATGGGGAAAAGCGGGCTTTAGACCGCTTTTTCAAGAGCATTTCCTAAAACCAACCGGGTTTTGGGAAATGCTCCAGCATTTTATTTTAATTGCTTATGCAATAAGGAAATAACATGACCAAACGGTCATGTTGTTTCTGCACAGTTCCTATGAACTCCCCGGGGCGGGGGACTACTACCTCATACCGAAACAGACCGGGGCCGAGACCCTGGTGGAGCCCTATATTTAGTGTCTGTCCATAATGTAGACACATTATGGACAGACTACCTTAAAATAGGCATTTTGCGCACCGTTTTGGTACAAAACTGGAGCAAATGCAAGGTCTGTCCGCAAAGTAACCGACTTTGTGGACAGACACTATTTATGAAGCCGCGGGCCGGGAACTGCTGATGACCACCGTCGTCATGCCGATCAAGCATAGGGGCCGCTTCGTGGGAAGCATGAATATCGATATTGAGATGGGCGCCATTCAACGGCAGGTTGAACAGATCCATCCCTATGAGGGGACCGTTGCCTGTGTCTATAGCAACGGGGGCCGGTGAGCAGCCATTTTGACCCCGGCCGGATTGGGAAATCCATGGGGGTAAAAACCGTATCGGATCAGGAAGAAAACATCCGGAACGCCATGGAGGAACAAGGTCAGGGGAGCAAACAGATCCTGGACGCTATAGGCCGGCTCAACGAGATTACCGGGGGCGTTAAGGAGAGTTCCCAAAAAATACATACCGGCAGCCGGGAGGTCATTGAGACCAGCCGGACCCTGGAAGCCATAGCCCAGGAAATTACCAACGGCATGAATGAAATGGCGGTGGGGGGCGGATCAGATCAATGACACGGTGAACCAGGTCAACGAGATCAGCCGCCTGAACAAAAGGGACATTGACGAACTGATCCAGGAGGTCAATAAATTCAGAATCAGCTGAGCCTTTCCCAAAACTCGGTTAGTTTTGGGAAAGGCTTCCGAAAAAGCGGTCTAAAGCCCGCTTTTTCCAATAAATCTAAGGTTGCTTTCCCAAAAACCGAAGTTTTGGGAAAGCCTCATCTGAGCCCTTTTTAAAACCCCCTTGGTTTTGGAACAGCCTCGGCTTCCTAAAATTCTGCTTATAAGTTGCCTAATTATTGATTCTTTTTGTAAATTATAAATAGGAGTATTCTCTTGTGAAAATAGGCAAAAAACTTATTATAATGATTATTATCTTAAATCTCATCGGAATTGCCGCGCTGACCGGGACCATTTTGTCCATAGCTAAGGAACAGATCAAGGATCTTATTCATAACGAAGTTACCAATCTAGCCAAGGAAAACGCCCTGGAGATACGGGCATGGATGGAGCTCTACATGGACGCGGTCCGCTCGGCCGGCCAAATTATGTCAAAGTATGAAGAAATAGACCGGACGGATCGGCGGCCGTTTTTTAATCTCATGGTCCGGGCCCTGGTGGAGGAGAATCCCGAAATTGTCGCCGCCGAAAGCGCCTGGGAACCCAACGCCCTGGACGGGCTGGACGCCCAATTTGTCAATACCGAGGGGACGGACCGGACCGGGCGGTTTATTCCTTACTGGTTCCGGACCAGCAGGGGTATCGCCCTGCAGCCTCTGGTGAATTATGAAGTCCCCGGGGCGGGGGACTATTACCTTATACCGAAACGGACCGGCAAGGAGACCCTGGTGGATCCCTATTCCTATGAGGTGGAGGGCCGCGAGATTCTTATGACCACCGTGGCCATGCCGATCAAAAACAAGGACCGTTTTGTCGGTACCATGAGTATTGATATTGATTTGGCGGCCGTTCAGCATCAGGTAGACCAAATAAAGTCCTACGAGGGGGCGGTCGCCATTGTGTACAGCAACGGAGGCTTCGTGGGGGGCCATTTCAATCCAAGCCGGATCGGGAAAGCCATGGCCGAAACGGAGGGGGACATTGCCGGTCCCTATCTGAATGATCTGCGGAATGCCATCCGCGAAGGAAAGGAGTTTTCCTTTACCAACTATGTGCCCCAATTAGGGAAATCCATGTTTTTTATCAATGTCCCCATTATCGTCGGAAACACCGGCACCCCCTGGTCGCTTATGCTGGGTATCCCCATAGAAGTCATTTCCGCGCCTATCTATCGTATGCTCCTCATCGGCATTGTTATCGCGGTTCTGATGCTCCTCGTTATTTCGGCGGGGGCCCTGTTTCTGTCCCGGTCCATCAGCAGTCCGCTGAAACAGATGGTGCTGGTCTTAAACGATATCGGGGAAGGGGATCTGACCAAACGGCTCCAATCCAAAAGCAGGGACGAAATTGGGGACATGACCCGATCCTTCAACACCACCCTGGAGAAGATCCGGGGCCTTATCCTGATGATCCGGGAAAAAGCCCGCTCCCTCTCCAAAACCGGAACGGAACTTTCCACCAATATGAATACCACCGCCGCGGCGATTGACGAGATTACCGCCAATATTCAGGGCCTGAAAACCCAGGTGAATAACCAGAACGCCGGGGTTGATGAAGCGGGCAGGGCCATGGAAAAGATAAGCGCCAACATCGAGGATCTTAATGCCCAGATAGACAAACAGGCGGAGAGCGTCGCCCAGTCCTCATCGGCCATCGAAGAGATGCTGGCCAATATCCAGTCCGTCACCACCACCCTGATCAAAAACACCGGCAATGTCCGGGAGCTGGCGGAGGCCTCGGGGATCGGCCGGACGGGGCTTGAGGAAGTGGCGGCGGATATTCAGGGGATTGCCCGGGAGTCGGAGGGGCTCTTGGAGATCAACGCGGTGATGGAAAACATCGCGAGCCAGACGAACCTGCTTTCCATGAACGCGGCGATAGAAGCGGCCCACGCGGGAGAGGCGGGGAAGGGCTTCGCGGTGGTGGCCGACGAGATCCGCAAGCTGGCGGAATCCTCCGGGGAACAGTCGAAAACCATCAGCGGGGTCTTAAAGAAGATCAAAGACTCCAGCGACCGGATCACCCGGTCCACCAACGAGGTGCTCAATAAGTTTGAAGCCATAGACGCGGGGGTAAAAACCGTATCGGATCAGGAAGAAAACATCCGGAACGCCATGGAGGAACAGGGCCAGGGGAGCAAACAGATCCTGGACGCGGTAAGCCGGCTCAACGAGATTACCGGCGGGGTAAAGGGAAGTTCCCGGGAGATGAATATCGGCAGCAAAGAGGTTATCGCCGCCAGCCGGACCCTGGAAGCCATAACCCAGGAAATTACCAACGGCATGAAGGAAATTGCCTCCGGAACGGATCAAATCAATATCGCGGTGAACCAGGTAAACGAGATCAGCAACCGGAATAAAAGCGACATCAATGAGTTGATTCAGGAGGTCAATAAGTTTAAGATTGAGGAGCAGCCGGGTGGGGCGGCAGGCATTTCCGGAAAGTCCTTGACGGCTCAGCTGAATACGGGTAGGATATAATAGAATCCGTCCGGAAGTTTGAGTTTTCCGGCAACGCTCATAAAATTAACCTGATTCTGCGTCATTTGTTTTTTGAATACCCGCGGGGATTGTTTTAAGGAGAAGTCTTCCATGGCGGTGAGTACATTTAAGCGGGGGCTGCGGCTTCCCACACGGAAAGCCGCCACCGAGGGGAAACCGGTGGAGCTGGTCCCGGCCCCCAGGCAGGTGGTAATTCCCGTGCACCAGCACTTTGGTGCGCCGAACAAGAGCCTGGTCGGTACGGGGGACCGGGTAGTACGGGGCCAAAAAATCGCCGATGCCGAATCGCCGGGGCTTATGACCGTACCGGTTCACGCTTCGATCAGCGGGGTGGTAAAGAAGATAGAACCCCGGACCCAATCAAATAATACGGTGGGGCTCTGCATTATTATTGAGGCGGAGGCCGGGACGGAACCGGCGGCGGATATGCTGATGCCTCCCCTGGACCCCCTAAGCTGTACCAGGGAAGAAGCCCTGGCCCGGATTCGGGAAGCGGGCATACTCGGCATGGGGGGAGCGGGCTTTCCCGCCCATGTAAAACTTTCTCCGCCGCCGGAAAAATCCATCGACATTATCATCGCCGACGGAGCCGAATGCGAGCCCTACCTTACCACCGACGAAGCGGCAATAACCGAAAAGCCCCACCTTTTGGTACAGGGCCTTGCCATGGTGATGAAGATCACCGGGGTTAACCGGGCCATTATCGGCATGGAGGACAATAAGCGGAAACTGATTCCCATGATTGAACGGGAACTGCGGCTGGGAAATATCCCCGGGGATATTTCCATCGGCCTCTGCCGGACCCGCTACCCCCAGGGGGGAGAGAAGATGCTGATCTCCGCCCTTACCGGCCGGGAGGTTCCCTCCGGGGGCCTGCCCATGGACGCGGGCTGTATTGTCCAGAACGTGGGAACCCTCATCGCCATAGCCGAAGCTTTTATCCTGGGCAAGCCCCTGATTGACCGGGATCTGACCGTATCGGGGGGGGCCTGCAAAACCCCCAAGAATATCCGGGCTCCCATCGGCACCCTTCTTACGGATCTGCCCAAGACGTTTATGGACATTGATTACGACCGGCTCGCTAAGATCCTCTATGGGGGCCCCATGATGGGCACCGCCGTTTCTTCCCTGGAGGTGCCGATCCAGAAGAATACCTCCGGGATCATCCTGATGACCAGGGAAGAAACCGCCGCCGGTTTGGAGGGTCCCTGTATCCGCTGCAGCCGCTGCGTCCGCAACTGTCCCTGCCGGCTTTCCCCGGTAATCATGAACAACAGCCTCGAAACGGGAGATCTGGCCTATGCGGTAAAAGCGGGGCTGACGGACTGTATCGAATGCGGTAGCTGTACCTATATGTGCCCCGCCCGGATCAAGCTGGTCCAGCGTTTCAGGATCGGAAAACAGCGCCTGCGGATGAAGCAGCAGGCGGACGCTGCCAGAGCCGCCGCTGCCAGGGCCCCGGTAAAAAACTAAGGAGATCCCATGGGAGAACCCTCGACGAATCAAGCGCCATCCGTCCCGCCCTTGCTGCTGGCCTCAAGCCCCCATATCGCCTCTCCGGTGAATTCCCGGCGGCTCATGGCCAATGTGCTTGTCGCCCTGGCCCCGGCCGCGGTTTTCGGCATAGTCCTCTACGGCCTTCCGGCCCTCCTCACCATTTTGGTATCCACGGCTTCCGCCGTGGCCGCCGAGTCCCTGTTCCGCGCCCTTACCGGGCAGGATGTCCGGGCCGGGGACCTTTCCGGGGCGGTTTCCGGGCTCCTCCTGGCCCTGGTCATTCCCCCGGGCGTCCCCCTCTGGATGACCGCCCTGGGCGCGGTTTTTGCGGTGGTGGCGGCCAAGGAATTTTTCGGCGGCCTGGGGGCCAACGTGTTTAACCCCGCCCTCACCGGCCGGGCCTTTCTCCTGATGAGTTTCCCCGCGGCGCTTACCTCCTGGACGATCCCCGGTTGGGCCCTTGCCGACGGATTGAGCGGCGCCACCCCCCTGGGGATCCTCAAGCTGGATCTGGGCGCGGGGCAAAGCGTGAGCCATGCCCTCGCCGCGGTGGGGGCGGATTTTACCGCCGCGGGGCTGGCCCCCTCCCCCGGTTACTGGCAGGTGATAAAGACCCTTTTGATCGGAAATTACGGCGGCTGTATCGGCGAATCCTCGGTGCTCTGTATCCTGGCGGGGGGGCTTTACCTCCTGGTAACCAAAACCATAGACTGGCGGGCCCCCGCGGCCATGACCGCCGCCTGCCTGGCCTCCTCCTTTGTCCTGGGCATGGATCCCCTGTTCAGTATCCTCAGCGGAGGGCTTGCCTTCGGCGCGGTTTTTATGGTCACCGATTACGTTACCGCCCCCCTGACCTCCCGGGGAAAATGGATCTTCGGTTTTGGGGCAGGGCTTATTACGGTGCTTATCAGGAAATGGGGGAATTATCCCGAGGGGGTTTCCTACGGGATCCTCATTATGAACGCCTTTACCCCCTTCCTCAACCGGCTGCTCCCCAGAAAATACGGGTATGTTCCTAAAAAGACGGGTCCGGCGAAAAAGCCTTCCGGGGGGACCCTATGAAAAACATCCTCAAACTAGGGCTGGTTCTGACCCTTTATGCCGTGGCGGCCTGTGTGGGCCTGGCCTTTGTGTATTCCGGCACGGAAAAGATCATCGCCCGGCGGCAGCAGGCGGATCTGGAGGCGGCCCTGCGGGAGCTTTTTCCCGGGATGGAGGGTTATGAGGATATCAGCGGAGAACTGGTCGGCCCCGACGAGGCCGTTGATTTTGAAGGCCAATATGGAATTTTCCGGGGAAAGGCCGTTATCGGGGCCGCGATCCGGGCATCCGGGGCGAGTTATGGGGGAAAAGTGGTGATCCTCGCGGGGATAGGGATAGACGGAAAAATCAGCGGGGTCAAGATTCTGGAAACCGCCGACACCCCCGGCCTGGGGGCAAACGCCGCTTCCCCTACCTACTATGTGGACCGGGACCGGAAGCTCACCTTTTACGGCCAGTTTACCGGAAAATCGGTGGCGGATCCCTTCACGGTTAAGGGGGATGTGGCGGCCATCACCGCCTCCACCATCACGAGTCAGGCCATTACCGGCGCGGTCCGCTCTGCGTCCGCCGCGGCCTCGGCCTGGCTTGCCACCCATGCCGGGGCAGGGGGGGCGCCATGAATCGTTTGCTTAAAATATTCACCAACGGTATTATCCGGGAAAATCCCCTCCTTATGTTGATGATCGGCCTCTGTTCTTCCCTGGCGGTAACCACCAATGTGGCCAACGGTATTGGGATGGGCCTTTCCATGACCTTCGTGCTCCTCATGTCGGAACTGGTGATCAGCCTTTTCCGCCGGCTCATCCCCGATTCCGTGCGAATCCCGGTGTTCATCATTGTCATCGCCGCCTTTACCACGGTGATCGACTATGTCCTCAAAGCGTATTTCCCGGACCTCTCCAAGGCCATGGGGGTGTTTATCCCCCTTATCGTGGTGAATTGTATCATCATGGGCCGGGTGGAATCCTTCGCGTCCAAACAGCCCCTGGTTTATGTGATCCCCGACGCTCTGGGCATGGGCCTGGGCTATACCTGGGTACTGACGGGCATAGCCCTCATCCGGGAAATCCTGGGGAACGGGACGGTTTTGAATTTCCAGGTCCTCCCTGAAAATTTCACCCCCATTTTGTTTTTCACCCTGCCTCCGGGGGGATTTTTCGTTTTTGCCCTCTTTATCGCCTTTAACCTTTTTATCAAATCCCGGCTCAAAACAGGGGAGGAAAACTGATATGGCCCTGTTCAAGATATTTATCGCGGCCTTTTTGATCGACAATGTGGTCTTCATGCGCTTCCTGGCCCTTTGCCCCTTTATCGGGATGAGTACCGACGAGGACAGATCCGTGGGCATGGGCCTGGCGGTTACCTTTGTGACGGTCCTGGCGACCTGCGTTACCTGGCCCCTGTACCATTTTGCGCTCCGGCCCCTGGGGCTGGAATTCCTCCAGATCCTGGCCTTCATCCTCATCATCGCCGCCCTGGTTCAGCTGGTGGAATTCTACCTCAAAAAAACCGCCCCGGCCCTTTACGGGGCCATGGGAATTTATCTTGCCCTGATCACCACCAACTGCGCCATCCTGGCGGTGACCTTTGACAATATCAGCAAGCGGTTCACCTTTGTCGAGTCCGTGGTGTACGCCCTGGGGGTTGCCCTGGGATTTTTGCTTTCCCTTCTCCTGATGGCGGGAATCCGGGGCCGGTTGCGGACCAGCCCCCTTCCCCCTTTCCTCAAGGGGACTCCCATCCTGTTTGTTACCGCGGCCCTGCTCTCCATGGCTTTTATGGGCTTTTCGGGTTTGGTTAAATAGGGGGTTGTTTTGGGTATAATCGTAACCACCGCCATTTTTGCTTCCCTCCTGGCCTTTGTCCTGGGGACCGCCCTGGGTTTTTTCCAGGAATTTTTCAAGGTTGAGGAGGATCCCCTCAAGTTCCGGATTCGGGAGGCCCTGCCCGGGGCCAACTGCGGGGCCTGCGGATACCCCGGCTGCGACGGGTATGCCTCGGCGCTTGCCGCGGGACAGGCGGAAACCAGCCGTTGTTCCGTGGGGGGCGCGGCGGTGGCGGAGAAACTGTCCGCCATTACGGGAGTTTCCGGGGGCGGCATGGTGCGGCTCGTATCGGTGCTGGCCTGCCAGGGTTCCAGGCGGCACGCTCCCCTCAAGGGAACCTACACCGGGCTCCAGACCTGCCGGGGCGCCAAGCTTGCCGCCGGGGGAACCAAGCTCTGCGCCTGGGGCTGTCTGGGTTTTGGGGACTGCGTGAAGGTCTGCCAATTCGGCGCCCTCAGCATAGGCGGTGATGGGCTGCCCAGGGTGGATTACGCCAAATGTACCGGATGCAGGCTCTGTCTTGGCGAATGTCCCCAGGCGCTCCTTAAGGGGATCCCCCAAAACCAGCAAGGCGCCATAGCCCTGTGGTCCAACCGGAACAGCATTAAGCAGATGGTGATAAACACCTGCAAACGGGGGTGCATCAAATGCGAACTCTGCGTCAAAAACTGCCCTGAAAAATGTATTGCCATGGACCGGGGGATCCCGCTGGTGGATTATGCCAAATGTACCTCCTGCGGAACCTGTGTTTCCAAATGCCCCGTCAAGGTATTGCGGATAATCCAAACCGACGTTTTCCCCGGCAAGGGGGAAGCGGTCCCCGCGGAAGCTGAAACCGCGCAGGCATGAAACCCGAAGACTTTTACCGGGTCCTGGCCGACATCGAGGGGCTTTCCGTCTTCTCTAAGCTCAGGGTCCATCCCCTGCTCAAAGCCCTGGCGGAGGTCCTGAGCCTCCTCTCCCCGGAAGGGGTCTCCGGCAGGGAATTGTCCCTGGCGACGCTTCGGGCCTGGGCCGCCTTTACCGGAACCTTTCTTTCGTATAACCCGGGAGGCTCCTTTTATACCGCCCTGGCCTTTCTCGTTCTGGCCGACGAAAACCCCTTTACCCTTGCCGCCGAGGGCGGCAGGGAGCGGGATTCCCCCCTGCTTGTAGCCGTCACCAGGACGGATCTCTCCCGGCTGGGGAGGATCGCCCGGTTCGATATCGCGCGATTCGGCTTTTATCTTGCCGCCCTCCTCCGGGACGGGGGCCTGGAGGAGGCCGCTCTGGATTGTGAAAAAACCGCCCGGGCCTTGTGGATGGCCGAGGGGGCTGAAAGCCCCGGCAATTTCGCCTGGGCAACGATCTTTCCCCGGGATGCCGATTGGGGAGAAGCCCTTCCCGCCCTGGGGGACTATCTCGCCTCCCACGGGTCGGGTCTTCTGGGACAATACCGTTCCTTTTTTTGGGAAGCCGGCGGCTCCCTCTCCCCCATCCGTAACCCTGATCCGGTGGGGCTTTCCCGGCTTTCAGGGTATGAGGAACAGCGATCCCTGGTGGTTTCCAATACCCTCCGTTTCGTCCAGGGGAAGCCCGCCAACAACCTCCTCCTCTACGGGGATCGGGGGACGGGAAAATCCGCCACCGTCAAGGCGGTGTGTAACGAGTTCGCTCCCCGGGGCATCCGGCTGCTGGAACTGCGCAAACCGGATCTCTCCCGGCTTCCGGTGATCCTTGAAACCCTGGCTTGCCGGGCTTTGCGGTTTGTTATTTTTATCGACGACCTTTCCTTTGAAAGTACCGACGATTCCTTTACCGCCCTCAAGGCCCTGCTGGAAGGAGGGGCCGAGGCCAAACCCGCCAATGCCGTGATTTATGCCACCAGCAACCGCCGCCACCTGGTCAAGGAGCGCTTTTCCGACAGGCCCGCCGCGGCCGTCGATGGGGAGGTACGGGCCTTTGACGCCATGCAGGAACAGTTCTCCCTGGCGGACCGCTTCGGCCTGACCGTGATATTTACCTCCCCCAGCCAGGAGGAATACCTGGATATCGCCTGTTTTATCGCCGAGAAACGGGGGCTCCTCAAAGCCGGGGACGAGGGGGCCCGGAAGACCTTCCGGGAAAACGCCCTCCGCTGGGAACGCTGGTTCAACGGCCGTTCCCCCCGGACCGCGGTGCAATACGCGGACTGGGTTGAAGGCGGCGGGGGTTTCCCCTGGGAATAGCCGGCCGGCCCGCGGCGCCGCGTCCTGCCCCGGCTGAAACCGGAACTTTTTTTAAAACGCCAGCCCCGCTTCGGCTTCCATGCCGCCGTAGTTTTCCCCCAGATACCCCCGGGGTATCGGCGCCGGGCGTTCAAAGGTCGAGGTCATGGTATAGAAGGTTTTGGAATCGCAGCTTTGGTAAAGCCCCAGGAGCAGTTCCAGGACGTGGAAGGCCATTTCTTTGCTGGTCCGGGGTTTCCGCCCCTTACGGAGGGACCAGGCCAGCTCCGCGGGCCCGATACCCCGGCAGTTATCCGTATAGGCATGGGTGGGGGGCAGGGTAAAGGGTTCGGTCTGGCCCTTCAGCAGTACCTTTACCTCGCCGCCGAACTGGTTGGGGTCCGGCATATACAAGATACCCTCGGACCCGTAGAGGACCATCTGGGGCTTTTCATTTTGGATGCAGTTGGAATTAAAATGTATGGTCCCCAGGGCCCCGCCGGCAAGCTGGAAGCTGCCTGCCACCAGGTTCTCCGCCTGTAAGGTGAAGGGCTCCCCAAAATCGGGCCGGGACATGAGGTAATGTTCTCGCTCCGGGTGCAGGGTTTTGACAAAACCGCAAACCTCCGTAACCGGACCGAGGATGCTGAGGAGGGCGGTCAGGTAATAAACCCCCACATCCAGGCCGATACCCCCGCCGGGCAGGGCGGTAAAGGGGAAACGCTCCGCCAGCAGCCCCGAATCCCGGTTCAATGCGGCATAGCAGGAACTGAGTTCCCCGATGAGGCCGCTGTCCAGGGCAAACCGCGCGGTCTGTACCGCGGAACCCATGAAGGTGTCCGGGGCGCTGCCGTAAAGCACTCCCTTGGCATCGGCCAATTGTACCAGTTCCCGGGCCGCCTCTATGGACAGATCGATGGGTTTTTCGGAATAGACGTGCTTGCCCGCTTCCAGGGCCTGTTTTGTTACCTGGTGATGGGCGGCGGGGGTGGTCAGATTTACCACCAGCTCTATGCTCTTATCCGAAAAAATTTCTTCCCGTCCCATCGGTTTGATCCCGTATTTTTTTGCCTGCTTTTCCATCCGTTCCGGTATGGTATCATAGCAGCCCGCAAGCTCCAGGATCTCAAAAATCGAAGACATATTCTGTAGATAAATGTCGCTGATTGCGCCGCAGCCTATCACCGCGGTTTTTACCTTCTTGAATTTTTCCATGGCATCCCCCTTAAATTAATTTGTGCTCCCTGGCTGCCTGATATAAGGCATTGTTCCAATAATGCAGGGACAAAAAAGCATATTTTATCTCCCCATTATCTATTTGATTGGCCCGGCGCTGCAAGCGCTTAAATGCTATGCTGATGATCGTGTTCATGTCAATTTCCCCGGCGCCGGATTCCTTCAATATAAGATAATAGGCATAAAAATAAAAGGCGTCGTTGGGGTCCATAGAAAACTGCCGCTCATCCTGGACAACCTGCCGGATAATCCGCAGGGCCTCTTTTTTGTTTTCCCCCTTGGCCGGATCAAGACGGCACAGGGCCAGGGCCCGGAAAACCGAACCCAGGCGGAAAAAGAATTCCGATTTTGGGATGATAAATAATTCACATTGGGTATAGGCGCCCTCCCAATCAGGCTGTTCTATAAAAAGGAATTTTTGATCCGCCAAAACACCCAGGAGCCGCTCCGAATATTTTACCGACCGTTCATAGTCCCCGGTCAAATAGGCCGCCTCGGCTTGAAAAAACAGCCCTTCGCCGGCGGGCAGTTCGGGCTGCTCACCGTCATTCCGCAGGTAGGCATGGCACCGGTAGATCCACGCGGAAAGGGCCTGTTCCGCCGCGGGTTGTTTATAACCGGAAAGATTATTCCGCATGGATTCAAATACATTCAACCCCTCCTGATACCGGCCGGTTTCAAACTTCAGCCTTCCCTGAAAAAACCGGATCCGTTCCGCCCATTCGAGCCTCCCGGCGTTTAACGCGGCATCTTCCGCCTTGCGGGCAAAGGATTCCGCCTTACAAATATCGCCGGTAAGGAATTGAATCTCCGCGACGTAGAAGTATATCAAGGCCAGTTCCCGGAGATCCGCGGCTTTTTCCGCGTTTTCTATGGCGAAGCAGGCATAATCCACCGCGTCGCTCATACGGTGATTTGAAAGGCTCGCCAGGGTGAACAGCCGGTAGGCCTTGCTCAGGCCCGCCCGATCCTGCTGTCCCTGGATAAGGATGATGGATTCCTTGATCATCATGATGGCGGCGGGGATGTCCTTAACCGACAGCAGGTAATCCGCCCGGTTCATCAGAATTTGGGTCTTATACCCCGGTATCGATACGTTTTCCGGCCCGGACCCGGAAAACGCTTCCCGTATTTCCTTTTCTTCCCCATGGATAAGGGCCTTGGAGGTTTTATAGATAAATTCCAGGAGCGGAGCCCGGTCTTGCCCGACGATCCGCTCAAAGGAGCCGTCCCCCAGGGCTTTTTCTATTTCCCCCATGGTTCCGTGGATAATATCCGCCTGCAGGGCCTTGAGCATAAACCCGTCGGTCTTTTCCCACCCCAGGTCGGACAGGACCTTGAGCATATTAAAACAGGACCGGAGTTTTTCCGCCTGCGCCCAGGCCAGCAGGCAGTTTCTCACCAGCAGGCAAATTGGTTTCTTCCGCTCCCCCAGCACCTCCTCGGCCTTTTTAATCAGATTGCCCAAGCGCAGCCGGGGTTCGTCAATAAAATCGATAATCCCAAAATGGGAAAAAAGGGAAAGGGCCCGGTGGATCGAAGCGGCCTTTTTCCCCGTCTCTTCAAACAAACTCACCAGGAGGGACGCGGGGAAATACCGTAAGAAAATCCCCATGGCATAGGCAATTTCCCAGAGATCCGGGGGCATTTCCGGAAACTTCGGGGCCGGCGGATCCCCCAGGTCCAGGGACAGTATCCGGGGGCGGGGGAAAACCGGTTTCCACTGTTTTATATCGTGGGAATCCTCCCGTTTTTCGACAGACCAGGTTCCGTATACATGAAAGCCCTTTTTATTGGGAAGGGTCCGGTACAGCTCGATAAAGAGCTCCCTCGCGGCGGTATCCGCTTCCTGAAGGTCCTCCAAAATGAAAACCGGGGTATCCTTACCGGCCTTTGCCGCCCTCATATAAACATCCGCCAATAAGTGAAGAAACCGCCGGCCTTTCTGAATTATATAATTCGGATATTCATGCTGAAACCGCTCCCGGAACAGGATGGCCCCCAGTTTGTCCAGCTCCGCAAGTTCCTGGCGGTCCGCGTATATACTCAGCCAGGAACGGAGGCCGGGGTTTAAGGCGTCGCTGAAGCAGCATAGTCCGGTTCCTCCTGAACCAAAGCGGATGACCAGGGGTTTTTTAAATTGGGAAAGGCAAAACCGGTAGAGCCCGTCCCGTTTCCCCATATACGCGGGACCGGTTACTAACACATTCCGGGTGGTTCTTTCTTTAATGCCCGCTTCTATCTGTGCCCGCGAAGGATAGGTCCCGGCGCCGCCGGAAGCCGAAAGAGTCCTGAGGCGGCTCAACTGGGCGTACCCTTCCCCGGCGGAGTATGCTTCGCTCAAAGGGGCCTCAAAAAGCATATAGGGGGTGAGGGCCCGCTGAACCGGGGGGGAGCACCAAATTCCCGTTCCCGGGGAATCGGTGGGAATAGCTCTGACAAGGCGGGCGTCCGCATCGTCGGTCAGATTCTGTCCCAGTATGACCGCGCGGCCGTACAGTTCCGGGGAAACTTTTTCCAGGAGGGCAAGGGCAGCCTCCAGCATAAGCAGTATGTCCAGCCAAAATCCGGGGCTGTCTTCCTCAAAAAACGCGGAGATCCACCGGCCTTCCCCGGCGATCTCGCCCCCGGCGTTTGTTACGGCCTGAAACACCGTGTTTTCCAGGGTTGAAATGACCTCCCTTCTGATACGGCGAAGCTGGGCCTGAAATCGAACATAAAAAAGCATTTGTACCATACGGATTATCCTATCAAAAGTATATACTATTATGAACCTTTTGCAAAATTGATTCGTCGCGAAGGGTTCCGCCCCAGGGCCCGCCTGCGCGGGGGAGCCTGGTATACGGGAAACGCTCAAAAACGGAAACCGGTTTTCCGGCCCGTAAAACTTGGGAACATCCGAAACCTCCCCAAATTACCGGGCTTTTTCAAAATCCGGCATTTTGAAAAAGCCGCTCTTGCCAAAATGCGGACGAAGGGGTATTCCTTATAGAGGCGCTTGTTTCGCCTGAGCTTGTTCCACTAAAAAATTGACGCGGAGGCATCATGGATACCATTACCCTCAAGGGCCGATCCCTATTAACCTGGCTGGATTACCGGGAGGAGGAGATCCGCTTCCTGCTGGATCTGGCCGGGCATCTCAAGGCGGAGAAACAGAGCGGGGAGAGCCATCGGCGTTTTGCCGGAAAAACCATAGCCCTCCTCTTTGAAAAACGTTCCACCCGGACCCGCTGCGCCTTTGAAACCGCCTTTGGGGAAGAAGGGGGCCACCCGGTATTCCTTTCAACCCAGGATATTCAGTTGGGGGCCAAAGAATCCGTCGAAGATACCGCCCGGGTCCTGGGCCGTATGTTCAACGCCATCCAGTTCCGGGGATTTAAGCAGTCCACGGTGGAGACCCTGGCCTTGTATTCGGGGGTGCCGGTGTATAACGGCCTCACCGACAGCTTCCACCCCACCCAGGCCCTGGCGGATGTTATGACCCTGGAGGAAAATTTCGGAGACGCCCCGGGGAAGAAGCTCTGTTTTGTGGGGGACGGCCGGAACAACGTCGCCCGTTCCCTCATGGTGATATGCGCCAAACTGGGGATATATTTTACGGTGATCACCCCCGCCGCCCTGAACCCCGCCGCCGATTTGGTGGAAACCTGCAGGGCCCTGGCCCGGGCCGCGGGGACGGAGATCAGCATCACGCCGGATCTTGGGGCAATTACCGGGGCCGACGCCGTATATACCGACGTGTGGGTCTCCATGGGCGAGGAGGCAAAGCGGGAGGAACGGCTGCGCCTCCTTGCCCCTTACCAGGTAAACCAGGCCCTGATGGACCGCACCGGCCGGAAGGACAGCATCTTCCTCCACTGCCTGCCCGCGGTTAAGGGTGAGGAGGTAAGCTCCGAGGTGATTGACGGCCCCCAAAGCCGGGCCTGGGACGAGGCGGAAAACCGGAAACATACGATTAAAGCCATCATGGCGGCGACGCTGTAAGTCCCGCCCGGGGTTTTGCCTGCCCCGGACGGTTTCAAATTTGAAGCCGCCTGGGGGGACTTAGGAACTGTACATAAATAAAATGCACAGCATTTTATTTTAATTGCTTATGCAATAAGGAAATAACATGACCAAACGGTCATGTTATTTCTGTACAGTTCCTTATGGGCTTGTCCTGAAACCGCGGTTTCCCCGCCAAATTCCGCTAATAATTGGCCGCTTTTATCTGGAAATACCCCTGGGGATGTTTACAGACCGGGCAGCGTTCGGGGGCTTTTTTGCCGATGATGATGTGGCCGCAGTTGGCGCATTGCCATACCGTATCCCCCTCCCGGGAGAAGACCAGGCCGCCTGAGATGTTGGCAAGCAGCTTGCGGTAGCGTTCTTCATGCTCCTTTTCTATGGCCCCTACCATCTGAAACAACGCGGCGATATGATCAAAGCCCTCCTCTTTGGCGGTTTTGGCGAATCCCGCGTACATATCGGTCCATTCGTAGTTTTCACCATCCGCGGCGTCCTTGAGGTTGGTCACGGTGCCGGGTATATCGTCCCCGTGGAGCAGCTTGAACCAGATCTTGGCGTGTTCCTTTTCGTTCTCCGCGGTTTCCCGGAATATGGCCCCTATCTGGTGGTACCCTTCTTTTTCCGCCTTTGACGCGTAATAGGTATATTTGTTCCGGGCCTGGGATTCCCCGGCAAAAGCCGCCTGCAGATTAGCCGCCGTCTTTGAACCTTTAAGTTCTTTCATAAATTACCTCCCTCGAAATTGCTTTGAACCTGGGCTGCCCCAAAATCCGGCCCGTGGCAGGCCCCGGTATTTGAAACAGTAACCTTAGATCCTCAGTATACTCTGTTTTCTCCGAATTCGCCACTCTTTTTTTTCCGAAGAACCCCCGGAAACCCACATCGATAAATAACTAACGAAAACAGAAATAACCACGGCTACTGAGCCTTTGCGGAGGTGTCAGGGTGTTTCCTCGGGATGTCCGGGAGGCGAAACCGGCCCATGGCCTATCTAAAAGAGGTGGGCGGCAGAAAAAACTTTTCTGCCGCCCTGGAGGAGGAAGCGGAACTGAGTTCCAAAGGCCGTGCCGGGAAAACACCGGTCCCTTTTTTTAACTATTTATAACTTATTAATTTTATAAATATACTAGGAATATACCGAAAAAATAAAACATTGTCAAGAGAGGCTTTCCCAAAACTTCAGCTTTTGGGAAAGCAACCTTAGATTTAGAGGAAAAAACGGGCTTTGGGCCGTTTTTTCCAAAGCCTTTCCCGAAAGCAACCGGGTTTTGGGAAAGG
>JAISOR010000114.1 GCA_031275535.1 Treponema sp.
ATCCCCCAAGAAGACCAGCGGCCCCCATATCCAGTTTCTCGCCGCCATCGGCGCGGTGCTGGACAACGAAGAAGTCCGCCAGGAGCTGATCAGCGCCCCCTCCACATACAGGGCCGCCGCCCTGCTGCGGGGCAGCCCGCCGGTAAAGGGGAAATAAGCCCCGGCGTGGTAAGACGCCGTGCCCCGGGAGGGTCCCGGGATCTAGAAAAACAGGTGTTCGATTATTATCTTTGTCCCGATGCCGATAAGGATAAGCCCCCCCACCAATGGGGCGCCCCTTTCAAACAGCACGCCCAGGCGCTTCCCAAACTCAAAACCCGTAAGGCAGACCAGGAAGGTGATGGTCCCGATGAGCGCCGCGCTTCCCCAAATGCCCTGGCTGAGGATGCTGAAAGAAAGGCCGATGGCCAGGGCGTCGATACTGGTGGCCAGGGACAGGGTAAGAAGGGCCCCCAGGCTGCGGATATCCCTTCCATTGTCCTCTTCCCGCTCTGTTTCCGGCGTCTCCCCCGCAGGGTCATCTCCCTTATGCTTTGCGGATCTTCCCTTTTTTAGCCCTTCCCGGATCATCCTGCCCCCCACAAGGGCCAGGAGGATAAAGGCGACCCAGTGATCGTAGGCCTCAATATAGGAAACAAAGGTCCTTCCCAGGTACCAGCCGGCCAGGGGCATGATAAACTGGAAGAGGCCGAAGAAGAAAGACGCCCGGATCGCATGGAAGGGTTTTAGGTTTCGGATACAGATACCGGAACTGAGGGAAACCGCAAAGGCGTCCATGGAAAGGCTCAAACCGATAAGTACCGTGGAACCCATGGTTAAAGCCCGCCGCTGCTTAATAATAACGCCATACTTCCCTCGGATGCTCCGGGCCCAGAATAAGCTTGTAGAGCAACAGATCCATCAGAATCGCCTCGGGCGCGGAACCGGCGGAACGGATAAGAATATCAAATTCCGCAATCAGGGCAAGGCCCGCGGCGGCGGCCGCCTCGGAATAACGCCTGGCCGCCGCCGCATAATCCTTCCGGGCCAGGGAAGAGGCAAGGCCTATTTTTTTGAATTCAAACTCGTCGTGTATGCCGGATTCAACCAGGCCTATATAGTTCTGAAGTTTCCGGTAACACCAGGTCAGGCCCGCCAGAATAGCCTGGGGCGTTTCTTTGGCCGCCAGAAGGGTATGCAGGGTCTCAATGCTCCTGGGCAGATCCCCCCCCGCAATCCGGGAGAAGAGGGTAAAGGCCGATTCTTCCCGGGTATGGGAAAGCCATTTTTCCACATCCTCCGCGCCCAGGGCCCTGTCCTTGCCCACAAAGAGCATGAGCCGGGAACATTCCCGCCTGAGGCTGTCGGTGTTGTTCTCTACCATTTCCAGGATGGCCTCTATGCCCTCTTCGTATATGCGATACCCCTGCCGCCGGAAAAAAGAACTGATCCACTCGGTCTTCCGGTTTTCAAAAAGCTCCCAGAATATCCGTTTAGCCTCCCGGGGAACGGTTTCTTCCAGGCCCTTATAGATGCCGGTAGTTTCGGAGATGAGAATAAGGGTGGTCCCCTCCGGGGGCGACCCCATGCAGGCGGCCAGGAGTTCCACATCTTCCTTTTTTTTAATAAGCTCGGCGTTTTTTATAAAAAAGAGGCGGGTATCGGAAAAGAGGGACCCGTTCCGCAGAATGGAAACCATATCCGTAACCGGCGTTTCCCCGGCATAAAAGGAGGTCTCCTCCGGGTCGGTTCCGTGTTTTTTTCGGATACTTTCCCTAAGCTCATTAATGGCGTCCTGTTTCTCGCCATATTCGGGTCCCAGAAAAAGAAGACACCTGCCTTTTGCCATGGCTCCTCAATATGAACGGATCACATGGCTTAAGCGTCCGAGAATACGGGCGTTCTGGGTATAGATAGGTTTATAAGCCTTATTTTCCGGCTCCAGCCGGATCCGGGTGCTTTCCTTAAAGAACCGTTTTAGGGTTACCGCCTCGTCCACCACGGCGACCACAATATCCTTATTGTCAACCATTTCCCGCTTTTCAATAACCGCAATATCCCCGTCCATAATACCCGCGCCGGTCATGGAATCGCCCCGGACCTTTAAGGCAAAATAATAG
Organism: Treponema sp.; assembly: GCA_031275535.1. The sequence goes on from JAISOR010000114.1 coordinate 2,100, forward strand.
CCGTTCTTTTTCAGCAGGGAATGATGGATAGGGATAGTGCCGTCCCAGTTCTCTTCAGCCAGGATGGGCTTCCCCGCCGCAACGGTCCCCAGAAGGGGAACCTCCACAAAGAATTCCCCCTCCGGCTCCTCCTTGGGTTTGATAATTTCTATGGTCCTGGACTTTTTGTCCCCAAACCGCAGGCAGCCCTTCTTCCGCAAAGCATCCAGATGATCATAGGCCCCCTTAACGGAGATTGAAAAATGCGCCCCTATTTCCCTTATCGTTGGCGGATAGGCATGGCTGTTGATATACTCCGTGATGAAGACCAATATTTCCCGTTGCCGCTGGGTAAGTTCTTTCATCATTCTGTCCTTACCGAATCCCCGTGTCCGGCTGCCCCGGGTACGATGATTCCGTATTTTCGTAATTTAGCGTGCAGATTACTTGGATAAAGACCAATGGCCTCCGCAGTCCGGGATATTATACCACCATTCTGCGAAAACCGGAATGCTAAATAATGCTTTTCGAACAATTCTTTTGCTTCATTGTAATTCGCCTTTAGTATATCCGGGGGAAGCCGGTTTTGAAAAGCCGTCTGGGACGATTTTTTTCGATTTTCCGCTATTTCCGGGTTTTCCTTGAGCAGCCCCCTAAGGGTTTCCTCCATGAGCCGGTCCCCGTCGTACATCACCGCTATCCGTTCCGCCAGGTTTTTAAGCTCCCGCACATTTCCCGGCCAGCCATAGGTCTTTAGAAACTGTATGGCCCCCTCGTCCAGTTCAATCTTTCCGGCCCCCGTTTCCCGCAAAAAGTGATAGAGCATGAGCGGTATGTCTTCGGGCCGTTCCCGCAGGGGGGGCAGGCGGATGGGGATTACATTCAGCCTAAAATAAAGGTCCTGCCTGAACCGGCCCCTTTCACATTCCCTTTCCAGGTTCTTATTGGTGGCGGCCACAATGCGGACATCGGTGGTAATGGTTTTTTCCCCCCCCACCCGTTCAATCCGCTGTTCCTGAATAACCCGGAGGACCTTGGCCTGGGCGGTAAGGGACATATCCCCAATTTCATCCAGAAAAAGGGTCCCCCGGTGGGCAAGCTCAAAACGGCCCCGCCGCCCGGAGACGGCGTCGGTAAAGGCCCCCTTTTCATGGCCGAAAAGCTCGCTTTCAATAAGGGTATCGGGAATGGCCGCACAGTTGACCGCCACAAAGGGCTTATCCACCCGGGCGGAACCCCGGTGGATGGCCCGGGCGACCAGCTCTTTTCCCGTCCCGTTTTCCCCGCTGATGAGGATCCGGGCGTCGCTGGCCGCGGCCTGTTTTATGAGGCCCCGGATCTCCGTGATCGCCGGGCTGACGCCGATAATATCCTCCTGGGGGAGGAGGGCGTTCTTTTTCAGATCCGTGTTTTCTTCCCGTAGCTGCTGGAGGGTAATGGCGTTACGGCTTACCGTAAGCACCTTGTCCAGGGAAAGGGGTTTTTCCAGAAAATCGAAGGCCCCCAGTTTAACCGCCCGCACCGCCATATCCACATTGGCGTGGCCGGAAATAACCACCACCTCGAGATTCGGCCACTGTTCCCGGATCCGCTCCAGGGCCTCCATGCCCCCTAAATTGGGAAGCAGCACATCCAAAAAAACAAGATTAACGGATTCCCGGCCCAGGATCTCCAAGCCGACAAGGGCATCTTCTGCGGTATATACCTGGTAGTGTTCATCCTCCAGGATCGAGGCCAGGGTTTTACGGATTCCCGGTTCATCATCGATGATTAAGATATTTGTCATACATTACCCTGGTCCTTTTCGTCCCCCGCCCCGGGCTCGTCTATGGGTAAATCAATAAAAAAGGTCGTCCCCGCCCCTTCCGTTGAATTAAACCAGATAGTTCCGCCATGGTCATTCACAATCCGTTCCACAATGGGAAGCCCAAGCCCTGTTCCCGATTCTTTAGTGGTAAAATAGGGGGTAAAAACATGGGGAACATCCTGCCCGCCGATGCCTTTTCCGGTATCCCTAACGCTTAGTCTACAATAGCGGCTCTCCCGCTTTTTGACAAGATCGGTTCTGATCTCGATGCGTCCCCGGTTATCCATGGCGTCGATTCCGTTGATAATAAGATTGGTGAGGATCTGGGCGATATACCGTTTGTCTATCTTTACCAAAATATCGCTTCCCACATGCTCAATGTCGAACTGAACGTCGGGATAGGAAGTCCGGTAGGGGATGATGGTATTTTCTACTATTTCCCGTAATCCGGTCCACTCCTGGGAGGGGTCGATGGGCCTGGAAAGGGTTCTGAATTCGTTAAGCAGGGTGGATAAACTCTCCACCTCCTGGATGATTGCCAGCATGGATTCTTCCAGAATCTCGTTGATCCGCTCCGGCTCATTCCTCCACCGGCGCAGGACCCGTTCGGCCGAAAGTTTTATAGGGGTCAGGGGGTTTTTTATCTCATGGGCCAGCTGCTGGGCCATGCTCTGCCAGATCGATATTTTTTCAGACCGGACCAGGGCCATCCGGGATTTTTCCAGGTCCTGTACCATGGCATTAAATGAACTGATCAGGAGCCCCAGTTCATCCCCGGGCCGGGAGAGGATCTGGATGGAGAAATTCCCGTCCGCCACCCGCCGGGTAGCTTCGGCCAGTTCAATAATGGGCTGGGTAACTTTTTCGGAAAAGGAGATGGTAATGATAACCGTCATGAGCAGGGTGGGGAAAAGAAAGATCCCGTAGTAATATACCAGGAGGAGCCGTATATTTGAACTGAGGGCGTCAATGGTTTCAAAGCGGGCCTGTTCGTTTTCGATGGTTTCAATGGATCCGTCAAAGCCCTCTCCCAGGCTAAAGCTTATGATCCGGATCATATCCCTTTCAGGATACATGATATACCGGATGGTATCGATGTCCCTGGGCATCTCCCGGGGGACAAAACCCCGCTGGGTATTCGGCGGATTCCTGAGTCTCCGGGAGGGCTTGCCCGCAAAGGCCCGCTCGGTCCAGCCCCCCTCCGGATTCACCCGGAAGTCCTGGATCGCCTCAATTTCCCTGACCGTATCCCCAAAGGGATACACCGCATCCCCAAAGGGATACGCCGTATCCCCCAGGGGGGCCGCCCCATCCTCCGCCGTCCCTTCTGAAACCGCCCGGCCGCTTTGGGCCATCAGAAGATCAAAATCATTTTCCATGACAATTTTTTCAAATCTTTCCATCATAAAGGCGTAATTATCCAGGGCCAAATTCTGGGCATGCCGCAGGGCGGCCGGAATATTTACGGATCGCCAGAAACGTATCAGTTCATGTACCGATTGGATGGTTATAATGGTAACCGGCGTGGCGGCCAGCAGGACGGTAATAAAAAAATACTTTAGGAGCCGGGCCTGAAATTTACTCCCCGTCCGGTGGGCGATAAGATCCCGAATAAGAATGGTGATGGAAAATGCCAGGAATAGCAGCAGAACCGCCGGGACCGTAAAAAACACGATAAGGCTTAGCAGTTCCGGAACCTTGCCGTCCCGCAGGATTTCGGTCAGAAAGACCCCGGAGAAGAGGATGGTAAGTATACAAAGCAGGACGTAGAGTAATATCAGACCCCGGATGTTAATAATGGACTGTTTTTGATGGATCCTAAGGGCCTTCACTCTTCCTCGAATTTTGAATCGAAGAGGCGGACTATGGCTTCCACCGCCTCCGCCTCGTCCTCTCCCTCGGCAATGACGGTTAATTCCGTGCCGTATGCCGCACCCAGGGTGAGGAGCCCCATGATGGATTTTCCGTTGATCCGATCCGTTCCTTTTTCCAGATAAATATTAGACTTAAAATCCTTCGCGGCCTGTACCAGCATCGCCGACGGACGGGCGTGGATTCCGGCCCTGTTTTTTATTGTTACTTTCTGTTCGACCATACGAATCCCTACTAAATAATATCTTCCTGCCCAAAATATACGGAACGGGTGGTATCGCTTTCGATCCATTTGAGGATGTTCCGGTTAAATTCCTTGGCCGAGTTGTATCCCATCTTTTTAAGACGCTCGTTCATGGCCGCGGTTTCGATAATGATGGGGATATTACGGCCCGGTTTAACCGGGATTTCCAGCTTGGGGATGCTGACCCCCAGGAATTCCGCATATTTTTCTTCCGTTCCCAGGCGATCATAAATTTTTTTGGAATCCCATTCCTCCAAATTGACCACTAATTGGATTTGTTTCCGATCCCGGATGGCCCGGACCCCAAAAAGGTGGGTAATATTGATGATCCCCAGCCCCCGGATCTCCATGTGATGGCCGATAATCTTATTGGCCCCGGCCCCCATGAGGATATTCCCATTGACGCAGCGGATCTCCACCACATCGTCGGCCACCAGCCGGTGCCCCCGTTCGATGAGTTCCAGGGCGGTTTCACTCTTGCCCACCCCGGAGTCCCCCAGGATCAGGATTCCCAGGCCATATACCTCTACCAGCACCCCATGGATGCTTTGCTGGGGGGCGAAAATATTGGAAAGGATCCGCATTAACCGGGCCGAAAAATCCGCGGTTCCCAGATCGGTCTGGAGTATGGGACATTCGGCCCCTTCGGCCACATCAAAAAAGTTCTTATCCGGGCTAAGGTTATGGGTAAAGATACAGCAGGGAATGGAATAGGAAAACATCTGCCGGATGGTTTCAACCCGCCCTTCTTTTTCCAACTGCCGGAGGCAGGCCACTTCCCCCCGGCCAAAGAGCTGTACCCGCTGGGATGCGAAGGATTCGTAAAATCCGAGCAGGGCAAGTCCCGGACGGTTAAGATCGGGGATATTAATCTCCCGGGACAGCCCTTTCCGGCCCCCTATGCAGTGGAGGTTAAGGGAATTATGCTCCTTTAGATCTATGTCGATTAAATCCAGGACGGTAAACTGCTTCACAGCCATAGAAATATCATATACTAAAACAAGGGGCCTTGCAATGCGCCTCTTGCAACGCCCCCCCCCTTGACAAGATTATTTTCCAATATTAAACTATGTATGATAAAAGAAGGCGGATGGGTGTACGTATCCGGGCTATTATTTAGAGAAATTTAAAAGCATTGTTAGTTAAACGACATTTTAAGTAGGAATAATATGGAACTGAAGATACGTAAAAACAAAGATATTTACATCATCGATATTCAGGGTGAGTTAGATCTATACAATTCATATAAACTCAAGGAACTTTTAATGAAGATGCTTGAGAAAAAAATAGAACGGTATATAATTAATATGGAGGATGTTGAATATATCGACTCCAGCGGGATTGGGGCCTTGATTTATATTTCTTCGACCCTCAAAAAGATGAATCTTAGGCTGGCGATTACAAACATCCACGGTTCGGTAAAAAAGGTAATTGAGTTGACGAAGCTGATGGGCTATTTCCCCATTGCGGCCACCTTGGATGAGGCAATTAAAAAAATGGAAGGATAAGGTTGGAAGGCTTATGGATATGGAAAGTCAATTAGAAATCAAAATAGATGAATCTTCTCCCCTTTTTAGTAAAACCGGTATGCGATATAAAGAATTTCCCTCTGATTATCGCCGGATTCGGTATTATACCATGTTGATTGTCCAGTCTGCTCCGCCTAAAATTAAGGAATTTAACCTTTTGGAACAGCAAATTTCCGAAATAATCAAGAATGCGATTAAACATGGGAATAAGAGCGATCCCGCCAAGAAAATCAGGGTTTGGTACAATTTTAGCGAAGATCTGGCCCGGGTAATTGTGGAGGATGAGGGAGAAGGGTTTAAGGACCTGGAAAATTGGAACGAATTTAACCGTAAAAGGCTGGAATGTATCTATAGTCAGAATTTTGAAGAGCTGGCGGACTATATTTCCTTCCGCACCATCGACAGCGACACCATTGACGGGGGAAACGCCCTGTTTGCCGCCCTGGAATATTGGAACGGCGGCTTTGTATTTAATGAAAAACGGAATGCCGTGGCCATGAAAAAAATGTTCTTCCGGCGCTCCTTCACCACGGAAGAGGTCCTTTCGGAGATCATCCCCTGGGAAGTTGATACCCCCCGGTACTAAGGATCCGGGACCTGCCGGACTGCCCCGTTTCCGCCGAATCCCCGGCTTACAGCCGCCTAAACCTGCCCCGCGAGGAATGATGCGTCGGAGTCGGTAAAGGGTTTGCCGTAGATATACTCAAAGAGAAAGCGCATATCCTCGGGGACCACGTCAAGAAAACGGCAGCCAAAATACCCCATGGAGGTATCCTTATACCGCCGGACAATGCGGGCATTGGCGTTAATGGTCCGCTTGGGGGTAATAAGTTTGATCGATAACTCGCTCTCCGGGAGCAGGGCCGAAGAAAAGGCCGAATGCGGATACGCAAAAAGCAGCCCCGAGGCACTGATGTCCACCACTTTCCCCTCAAAGGGTTCGTTTTTGATACGCCCCGCGCTGAAATACCCGTTAATCTTTAAGGAAAAGGCCAGGATCTTCGCAAATTGATACAAAGTATCTATCACCGGATAATCCAGGGCTTGGAGGCCGGGTTTATTGATCCAGATATGGATATACCCAATGACATATTCCTGAAAAAGGATAGGAACCCAGAGATCCGAGAAAATACCGTTATCATATTTTGATTTGACAAACCGGATCGCCGCATTATCCACAAAAGCCAGATCTACCCCGGTGCTTTCCAGATAGCGTTTAAGCATCTCATCGGTGACGATCCTCTTTCTCGGGTAGGGATCGGTCTGCGGTATGGTCGCAGCCTGGGTTGCGGGCAGATAAATCGACTTTCCGGTCTCGGCCAGGATCCGTTCTTCCGTGGTGGAAGGTTTTACATCCTTAAAAATAACCAATTTATATCCATTGGCGTATCCCTTAATCCAGGCGGCTAGTTGTTCTATCAGGCCGGTTAGATTTTTGGGATCCAGGTGGCGCATAAAATCGCCCATTTCACCGGGCTCGAATTCGGATACCTTCGGAAACGCCAGGGAGTACCGGTCTCCCAGAAACATGAATTGGACCTGCAGGTCCGGCGGGGTGGTGACCCGTGAATAGGACCTGTCCAGATTCTTATACAAAAACTCCGGCGCCTCCGCAACGATATGCGCATCCTTCACGGAGCTTATCTCTACGGAAAAGGTAAGAACCTGTCCCCGGTAGTCAAATATCAGATCGATTTTTTTTCTGGGTTTTAGGCCCACCACAGGGCGATCGGCTTTAAAAAAAAGCTCCCCCTTGGCCGGTTTTTCCATCAAAAAAATATATTCCGTGCGGTTTTGCAAATACATAACCGGAATCTGTTCATCATACAAAACTTTGAGCAAAAAATCCTTTTCTATCCGTTTAATCGGTGTTGCCATATATCCGCATCCTAAAAGAACCTTTCATAGGGAGAAAAATCAAATTTATAGGCCTCTCCTCCTTGGGGTACACTCTGTGCCTCTTCTGCGATAATATCTTCAAGCCGCCAGGCCTCTTCCTCCAATACGAGGTATAGTTCCCCGGAAATACTCTGCTCCCGGCCGATGAAGCGGAAAAGGAAGGAAGTGCTTCCGTCGGGCTCCTCCCTGCCGCCGCCCAGGCGGTATTGCCGCGGCTCAACAGGGCCAAGCTCCGTGAAGAGTTCCTCTAAAAGGCTCCTGTCCACCCCGGCCAATAACCCCGATTCAGGGTTTCCCGATAGGATGCCCCGCATAAGGTTCTGGGCGAACAGATAGGCTTCCCCGGAGGCTGTTCCCTGGCCCAATTCCCCGATAACCACATCCCGGGGATACCGGGGGCTTTCCCCCCGCTGGGGCCGTCTTAGGGCCTGGGGGATGACATCCCCGTAAAAATTTTCAGGCACCTCCTCCTGAGGGACAGCCGGTATGGGGGGCCAAATACAGGCCAGGATAATCAAAAGCCCCAGGGCCTTCCTGAGATTCACCATGCTTGTATTGTAATCCGCTAAGAAAGAAAGGTCAAAGGGGGGGGAGTAAGTGTGGAGAGTGGAGAGTGAAGAGTGAAGTGAAGTGAAGTGGGTCGGGGGCGGCTTAACGAGAAAAGGCGGCGGGGGAAGAAAGCGTCGCGTAGGGCGGGGAAATCCGCCGATTGACAGCCGTATTATGCGGAGAGCCGCCTCTTCCCCCCCCCCAATATAAGGAACGCCCGGGCAATTTTTTGGTATGTATCCGGGATACCCACAGAGAAATGCACCGGTACGGTGGAGAAAAACCTTGATGGGGTGGCGGATGAAAAGCCATAGGGGGGCCCCTTCGGGGGGCACCTATGGCTTTTCATCCGACAGGACCCCAAGTAATTTCCTCACCGTACCGGTGTGCTTTCATTTAGAGTATCCCGGATAAAGAGTAAACGCTTTTGCCCGGTCTGTGCGTGCGTACTCTGGACACAGAATGCGGAGGACGGCTAGTATGTTTTTATGGGGAATGATGTCTATGGGGCGCTTCGGGACGGTTTTACGGATCCCATACGGGATGTACTGTGGGGCCACATATATCTTACCCCTGCTTTGGCGGCCCTTACCAGATCGGCGCCTTTTATGCGCCTCTACCGGATCTTTCAGCTAGGGTCCGCCTATGCGGTATACCCCGGAGCCACCCATACCCGGGCGGCCCATTCTATAGGGGTGTACTATCTGGCCCGGAGGCTCCTTTTGTACCTTGCGGAACGGGGGGCCGATGCATGGCTTAGCCCTATCGGAAGCCGGTCCTTTCTCTGCGCCGCCCTGCTCCACGATCTGGGGCATTTTCCCTATGCCCATTCATTAAAGGAACTGCCCCTTCAATCCCATGAGGAATTAACGGGCCGGGTTATTTTATCCGAACCCATTAAGGCCCTGGTGGCCGATGCGGGGGCGGATCCCTATTTTACCGCCGCCATTGTGGATACCAGGCTTCCCGGACAGCAGGAAAAGGAACTGCTTTTTTACCGGAAGCTGCTTTCGGGAACGCTGGATCCGGACAAGCTCGATTATTTAAACCGGGACGCCCGGTACTGCGGCGTTCCCTATGGCGCTCAGGACGTGGATTTTATCCTGAGCCGCCTATATCCCCACCTTGAACGGGGGATAGATATTGATTCCCGGGGTACCCTCAGCGTGGAATCCGTTCTTTTTTCCAAGTATCTTATGTATCGCTCGGTTTATTGGCACCGTGCGGTCCGTTCCGCCACGGCGATGATCAAAAAGGCCCTGCTGGCGGGGCTTAGGGATGGGGTTATCGTTAAAGAGGAACTCTATAATCTGGATGACCAGGGTCTGTTCAGCCTTATGGCAGGCCGGTCCCATCCCCTTTTCCCCCTGGCCGGGCAGGTCAGAAACGGCCGTTTTTTTACCGTCCTTGCGGAATTCCCCTTTGATAAGGCCGTGTATGGGGGTTTGGAGGATATACAGAACCGTTTCCGGTACGAAGAAGCCCTGGGCGCGGAACTTTCCCATGCCCTGGGAACCCGGATCCTTCCCGAGGAGCTTATTATTGATCTGCCCGAGCCGGTTTCCTTTGAGACCGGGTTTTTTATAGTCGACGAAAACCGTTATTTCCCGGAAAGCTCCGGCGTTTTTACTGAGGAGGCGGTGGAGGGGCTTGTAAAATCGCTGCGGATTGTACGGATCTTTGTGGATCCCCGGCATGAAAATAAATTAAAATCCTATGCGGGGCTTCAGGAGATATTGCATATACAGAAAAAATGGTTACATTTAATATAGGCAGGGGAGGCCGATTGATTATGGAGATACACAACCTTACGGAGGACATTGTTTTTGCCACGGTGGCTGAGATTTGCGACGCTATTGAGCGGGGGGATAATCCCGATAATATCTGTACCTGCAACCAGTGTCGTACCGATACCGCTTGTTATGTGCTTAACCATTCCATCCCCCATTATATTGTTTCTAACCGGGGGGTTGCCCGGGCCGAACAGGAAACCGAAACCATTGAACGGCAGCAGAAAGAGGCGGATACCATCGCATTGGTATATGAGGCGCTTAAACGGGTAAACCATAATCAGCGGCCCTTTTTTAGCCACCATGACAGGCGGAATAAAAGCGCTTCGGCTTCAGAAAACATTCCGGTTTTTAACATACCTACCATAGTGGGCCGCCTCTTTAATGGGCTCAATTTTGCGCCCATGTCGGATGTTAAGGTAGAACTGCACCGGGATGGGGATCTGGTGGTCATGAAGGACCAGAACTGGCAGAATCCCTATAGTCTGGTACAGAATATTGGGGGGACCTTTACCTTCTGGCCGGAACCCATTCCCGCGGAATCGGCGGGGGTCCATAAGATCTTTGAATATTCCGTCCGGATCGAATCCCCCGGCTTTGAGGAACTGAGCCATATCTTTAGGATCCCCGTGATCAGCGAAATACGAACCGCCGGTTCCTTTTCCCCGGAACGGACCTTTAAGCTGCCGGATCTGTATATGTTCCCCCCCGGGGAGGCCGAAGACGGCTAAGGCCGCCGGGCAAAAGGGTTCTTCATGTTAGTCGGAGGAGGGGGATTTGAACCCCCGACATCCAGCTCCCAAAGCTGGCGGTATAGCCACTAGCCTATCCTCCGCCGATACCTCCCTACTATAATCGTTCCTCTGTTTTACGTCAACTTAACGTTATGTGCCAAGGCAAAAGCGTTTACTCTCTATCCGGGATACTCTATAGGAAATCACACCGGTACGGTGAGGAAATTACCGGGGGTATTCCGGATATACGCCCAAAAACGGCACGCGAAACATTACTCCCTACCTCCAGGGCCGGATTGATCTGAGGTATTCGATGACCCTCAGTCCGTCCAGGGCGCTGGATTGGGGCTCCCGGGCCGGATCCCGGACAAAGGCCGCCGCATCGGCCATCATGTTGGCAAAATACCCCGTGGGGCCGTTGAAGGTTTCCTCCGTTTTTTTAAGGGACCGGAATTGTTCGGCATAGGGGCTGGGGCCGCTTTCCCATACC
>JAISOR010000116.1 GCA_031275535.1 Treponema sp.
CCGGGGGACTGCGGTATTCCAGAACCCTTCCACCGCGCCGATCATGCCTTCCTGAATAGTCTGGTCCGTGCGGCCATGGATAAGCCGGGAGGCAAAGGAAAGGAAGGAACGATCCCCCAGAACCTGGTGGGTTTCCTGTAAAGCCGCCAACTGGCTGTCAAAATAAGAACCTGTATCCAGGAGCCTGCTATTAAGGAGGATCAACTGCTCCAGGGCGGGCATAAACTGATTGTATATAGCCTGGATCCCGGAAAGGGCCTCCCCGCCGTCCCCTTCCTGCGGGGCTATCCGTTCCAAATTGGTAAGCATGGTAGTAACGGACCCGGAAATCGCCGCAAAGCCGCTTACACCCTCCGAGATAGCGCTTAGGCCGTTGTTGACCCGGGATTCCACCATTTCACCGTACCCGGAATTAAAAAACTCATCCCGGTACAGATTAAGGCCGCTGGCATATTTGTCCATGGCGGCCACATAGTCCCCCCGATCTATAAGGGCCCGCCCCTCCGCAAGGATCCGCTCCAGTTGGTTCCGGTTAAAGGTAAATTGGGCCAGTTCCCGGATGCGGTCCAGGAATTGCTGGGTAAGCTCGTTACGGGCGGGTTCCATATCCTGCAGTAAGCGGCTGAGGGTAAGGATCTTTTCGGTATTGTCGGGATCCGAAACAAGCGTATCCAGCAGCTCCTCCGCCACGGAATTGTATTCCTCCCGGAGTTGGAGGATCCGGTCCAGCCGTTTCTGCCCCTGGACGAATTGCTCGGGGTTGTTTTTGATAAATTCGGTTAATACCCGGATGGCCTGATCGTATTGCTTTTGCTCAATAAGGCTGTCGGCCAGAGATAAATCGGTATCCTGGTGTCCTCCCCCATGGAGCAGAGGAGCGGCCAGCATCAATGAGAAATTGATACATAGAAGTTGAAGAATTCGCCATTTCCGGCGACTCTTATATCTCATGCGCGGTATACCTATCTATTATATATCGGAGCACCCTTAATCACTCTATAATAAATATAATATCATAGAAATAATTCTTTTTCCGATATATATTAGAAGTGGATGAATAAATATATTCTTCTGATTTTTAGTACAATCTTCCTCATAGCAAGCGGTGCGGGGGCCATCGATTTTGGGTCGGGCAACTATGGTTCTATCTCGGACTACCTGGAAGAGATCTACGGAATCGATAATAATGCGGGCTTAACGGCCTTTCCGGCGCTGAATGTCCCCATGGGGGGCCGCTCCGAGGGTATGGCCGGTTCTTTTTCGGCCGTGGCCGATGATATTTCCTTTCTTGAGTGGAATCCGGCGGGGTCCGCGATGCTTAAAAAATCGGAGCTGGCCTTTTTCCACAATAACTGGATTGCGGATACCAAGGTGGAGGGCGCCATATTCGCGTCCCGGTTTAATGATATTGGCTTTGCCGCGGGGGGAAAATGGCTCTATACGCCCTTTACGGAGTATAACATCTACGGGGAACGGGTCTCCAAGGGGTATTATTCCGAGGCGGTGGGGATCCTCAACGCATCCTATAACTTCCTCCCCGGATTTTCCTTTGCCGGGCTTGCGCTGGGTATAAATCTAAAGGGGGCTTTCCGCTTTGTTCCCGACTACTCCGATGCCAATGATACGGATAATAAAAACGGCGCCCTGGTATCCGGTTCGGGAAAATCCCAGGCCGCCGCCATGGCTATGGCGGATATCGGGCTCCTGACCCGGTTTGACTTTTTGAAACCCTATAACGCCCGGGAGCAGAACGCCTCAGCGGCCCTGGTGATACGGAACCTGGGGCCTCCGGCCAAGGGGGACCCCCTTCCCACGGTGCTTACCGCGGCGATCTCCTATAAACCCCTGCGGCCCCTCCTCATTTCCTTTGATTTCTCCCTGCCCATGAACCTGACGGATATTAGCCTATCCGAAAAACCCTATTGGGCCCTGGGACTTTCCGCGGGGATAACGGACTTTCTTTCCATGCGGGCGGGATTTATGTCAAAAACAGGAAATGTCCGAATCACCATCGGCAGCGCCGTGGAACTAAGCAAACTGTCCTTCGATATAAACTATACCCTGGACCTCCTGACCCAACTGACCCCCTTAAACCGGGTCAGTATTGGGGTCCGTTTCAACCTTGGGGATCAGGGCCGCCAGGCTGCTTCTGACCGGGTCGATGAACTCTATCTTGCGGGACTGAACGCCTATTCCCGGGGGAATAACAATGAAGCCCAGTATTACTGGGAAGAAGCCCTGAAGCTAAACCCCCGCTTTACCCCCGCCCTTGAGGGGCTCAATATTATCCGCCGTTCCCAGGCGCTGGAAGACCGGATCAATGATATGCAGCGGTTGGACTTCTAACCGGACCCTTTCTCCCTGGGATTCCCTTCCAATCAGTGTTTTCTCCGAAATACCCGGTAATTAATGCCGGGGAAGATATTATGCTGGCGTTCCAGATTGGTAAGCCATTCGGTACTGATATAGTTGCTGCCCAGGGATTCATAGATGGTGGTAAAATTCCGCAGGGAACTCTCTATCCGGCTGCGGACAAATTCGGGGAATTCCTGTTTATAGAGCATTCCCGGCCAATCGGCGCTTTGGACCAGGAGTATTTCCCGGGCGGCCTGATTCAAGGCCCGCTCCTTTAAGCCGGAGTCGCCGGGGAACCGTTCAGCCAGCTCTATCATCCGTTCCAGGGACCGGATGGCATGACGGTAGAGCCAATCATTGGAAGCGTCAAGCCACATTTCCGCATACCCGTTGGGTCCCCAGGAGGAAAATTCCGGCGTCATGGTCTGGAGGGAAGCGGCGTTCTGTTTGTAAAGATACTCCAGGGGATTCATAAACCGGATTTCTTCCCGTTTACAGGCCTCCCGAAACAGGGCCTCGATAAACTGGGGGCCCTCATACCAGGTACGGCCAAAAGAGTCCGCATTATACGCGCAGAGGCTTATGGCGGATTCCTCCATATATTGCCCGGCGGCCAGGAGCCGCTTAATCCGGGCATCCAAAAAGGAACGGGCCTGTTCCCGCGCCTTTTCCGAGGCCCGGAGGGGATCGTACATGGCATCACCCTTATTCTGACCGGCCCAGTACTTATACCCCGTCTGGGTCCGCTCTCCGTTTGATCCCAGGAAGGGCCTTACCACCTCCAGGGGAAGCTCGTAGCCCGCATCCCGGTTATAATCCCGGTATAGGGGGTCCAGGGGAAACCCCGTTTCAGGATCCTCTATGTCCCTTTGGGCATAATAGTCCCGGGCCAGGATAAACACATTGGAGGGGGTCTTTACCGGATAGAAACTGCCCCTGGAAGCCGGAGGATCCCGTAATATCAGGCTGTGGGTATCCACGATGGTATAACTGAAACTATAGGACCGCAGATAGGCGTCGAGTTCGGGGGACCAGCCGAGTTCGGGGAGCCAGAAGCCCTGGGGATTCCGGCCAAAAAAAAGACGATGGGAGGCGACGGCCACCTCAATCTGGGCCTGTACGGCCTCGGGATAGGCCGTGTAAAAGGGCAGGAAAGCGTAGGTGGCGGCGGTGCCCAGGAGTTCCAGCCGGCCCTTTTTTTGATAATAATCAAAAACCGCCAGCACATCCCGCCCGTAGCGCTCCGTAAAAAGGATCCGCTTATCTACCGCCCGGTCATAAAAAAGCTTGGCCAGGCTCTGCAAGCGGGGATCGGCGGCGGTCCGTTCGAGCTCCCGGGCGCCAAAGTCTATTTGCCGGTCCACATGTTCAAGGTAGCGCTGAAGCAGGAATTCATCCTTTAGCATATGACAAAGGACGGGCGAAAAGACCAGGGCCATGCGAAAGGGGATATGATCCGCATCGAGGCGATCAAAAATTTCCAGTAAGGGCAGGCAGGTGTCGGAAAGGAGGTCGAAAAAACACCGCTCCTCCGGAGGATGGGACGATTCACAGTACCGGACAAAGGGCTGGTGTATATTAAGGACGATTGAAATAACGTGTCGCCTGTTCATAGATACCAACCTGTTACAAATCGCAGCACCGGGGAACGCGGGACAGCCGGTCAATATTACGCAGGATATGAAAATCTTCCAGTCCCGAAAGGAGGATCAGCGGGGTTTGAAAGGCGCCGGCATCCGCTGATTTTGGCGTTTCCGGCGCCGCTTTTTCATCGGAAGAATACATATTCCCGGAGGAATTAAGCAATTTGGGCAGCCTGAAGGGGCGGGACGCCGCCAAAACCACCGCCGCCGCCCCCCTAAGGACACAGAGCTTCACCTTAAAACTGCCCCCCGACGGGGGAAACCCAAGGTACCACGCCGAATCCCCTATTCCCACGGAAACGGTAAAAGCCCCCTGCTGCCCCGGGCCTTCTATGGGGCAGACCTTTAAACAATAGCCCCCAAAATCGGAGGCCCTCTCGTAGAGGAGCCTGTCATGGGCATTGATTTCCCAAAAGGTAAAAACCCAAAGGGGATCCCGAATTAATACTTCAATAAACGTTATATTGTACTGTTTTGGCAGGGGGACGGACTCACGGCCCCGTCCCTCCGCCAGGGGCGGCGATGCTTTTTCCGCCGTTCCGGCCCGGCTTTCATACTCAAGATCCAATAGTTCTTCTATAATAAAAGACCGGTCTAAACCCGGCGGAATCTCGATCCCCTGGCTATCCGCTAATTTAGCCAATTCGTGGGTGGTTAAACTTTCCAAATAAGACCGTCCAAGCCGCTGTTCATCCATATTCCGTGATCATGGAAAAAAGGCGGACTAATGTCAATGGATCTGACGGGAACCCCTGGGCAAAAGCATTTACTCTCTATCCGGGATACTTTATAGCAGCTTCACCGGTACGGTGAGGAAATTACTTGGGGTCCTGACGGCTGTAAAATCCATAAATTATCCCAGTTGACTCTTAACCTCCACACCTTTCCAGAAGCGGCCATAGGACCGAACCCCTGTTTCCTCTGGGGGCAGGTGATTTTTTGTCCTATTCCTATATTGCCATGGTTCCTCATAAAACCAGCGGCAACGCATACTGGAAACTTCAAAATAGCAGATTAAACATCCCGTTTTGGGCCGGGTTTTGAGTTCCCTAGCTATCTTTACCTTGCCATTTTCGAGGGAGCAGCTTTGTCAGTCTTTCCTAAGGATCATCAACGGAGAAAAAGAGTGTCCAGATTCATCACCAATCAGAACGATCTCCTCTCGGAACTGCTGAAAATCTATATCCCCACTTCCAACCCACTTGATTTTCTGGTCGGTTATTTCTATTTTTCCGGCTTTTACAGCATCTACAGGGAGATTGCCGGACGAGACTTGCGAATTCTCGTTGGCATGGAAGCCGATGTTACCGTCCAACACGCCATACGGGAATATGCCGACACGGTTCAAAACGGCGCAGCCTCCTCAAATCTGAAAACCCGGCAGGCGTT
>JAISOR010000121.1 GCA_031275535.1 Treponema sp.
TCTCCACCTCAAAGGGGCCTATCCGGTATCCCGAACATTTGATCACATCATCATTCCGCCCGACAAACCAATAGTAACCGTCCCCGTCGTGCCAGGCCATATCGCCGGTATGGTAGACGCCGTCGTACCAGCAGGCCCGGGTAACTTCCTCGTCCTTCCAGTAACCGGTAAAGAGGCCCGGCGGAGGGTCCTTCCCCGCATTGGTTATGCTGATGGTTCCGACGATCCCATCGTCGCAGGCCGCGCCGTCCTCATCCAAAAGATTAATGCCGTAGAGGGGCGCGGGCTTGCCCATGGAACCGGGCTTGACCGGGAGCCACTTAAAAACCGCCGCCAATACGGAAGACTCGGACTGGCCGAAGCCCTCCCGGATCTCCAGGCCGGTCTGTTCTTTTATCCGGTGGTACACTTCGGGGCTCAGGGGTTCCCCTGCCACCGATGTATGCTTGATATAGCTAAAATCATAGCCCGAAAGATCTTCCTTTATAAGAAACCGGAAGATGGTAGCGGGGGCGCAGAAGGTGGCAGGGCGGATCCGGTCCAGGGCGCTGAGCATTCCCTGGGGGGTAAACTTCCCGGTATCGTAGACCCCAATGGCCGCCCCGCAGATCCACTGGCCGTAGATCTTACCCCAGGCAAATTTTGCCCACCCCGAATCGGTCTGGGTAAGGTGAATCTTATCGTCCTCCACACACTGCCAATACTTGGCGGTTACGATATGACCCAGGGGCAGGGTATGATTATGCAGAACCATCTTGGGCATGCCGGTAGTGCCGGAGGAAAAATAGATAAGCATGGGGTCCCTGGATTTTGCGTACCTATCCCCGGCGGGCCGGGTAAAGTCCTCGCCGGCCCTTTCAATTTCGGCCCGCATATCGATAAAGCCTTCGGGGACCCGTTCCCCCACCACAGCGACATTTTTCAGGCCCCCGCACTGGGGCAGGACCTTCCTGATATTGTCCGTCAATTCCGTATCATCCACCGTGATAAGGAGCTTAACCTCGGCAATGGTACAGCGGTAAAGAATATCCTTTTGGGTAAGCTGATAGGTCCCGGGAATACAGACCGCGCCTATCTTCATCAGGGCGACCATCAGAATCCATACTTCGGGACGCTGTTTAAGGATGAGCATCACCACATCGCCCTTTTGGATCCCCAGGGACAGGAGGACCTTGGCCGCCTTGTCGCTTAGGCGCTTCATATCCCTAAAGGTATAGGACTCCATCGTCCCCGGATCATCGGTCCAAATCAGGGCAAGCTTGTCCGGTTTGATCCGCGCCCATTCATCAACCACATCATAGGCAAAGTTAAAATTCGCGGGAACATGGCAGACATAATTTGCGTAAAAGTCCTCGTAACTGTCAAAATCGATACGGGGGCAAAACCTGGACAATATTTCATTCATGGCGCTACAATTCCTGAATTATGGTAATAAATTTCGCGGGAACATCCACCGCGCTTTGGGCATGGGGCAACTGGGCATCGAAGTATACGGAATCTCCCCTATGGAGTATATATTCCCGGTTTCCCACCGATACTTTTATGGTCCCCTCAACCACATAATTAAATTCCTGGCCGGAATGGGTAACCGGCGCGGCGGGCGCCTTTTGGGGATCCAGAAAAACCAGGAGGGGTTCCATGGTCCGGCCTTTAAAGTTATAGGCCAGGCTGGAAAACTCATAGCCGGGAAACCGCTCAACCCGGACCCCCTTTCCTGCCCTGCACACGCTGGCGGTGTCCATTCTGGGGTCCTCTCCGGTGATCAAGGCGGTGGCATCGGCGCCCAGCCGGTGGGCTATTTTATAGAGGATGCTGATAGGGATATCCAGTTCACCGGTCTCATATTTTGAATAGGTCTCGTAGGGTATATCAATATCCTTCGCCATATCCATGGCGCTGATTTCCATTATCTCCCGGAATTCTTTTATCCTGCCGGGAATCTGTTCCGGATTATCCTGCATAAGCACCCCTCATAGATATAGTTCCTCTGTGTATTTCAGTCTCCCAGGACCCTTACATAGACTTTCCTCGTCCGGCTTCCGTCGTACTCATTAAACCAGATTCCCTGCCAGGTACCCAGGAGGAGCCGGCCCTCGCTTACAATTATGGTGACCGAGGGCCCTACCAGACTGGTCTTGGTATGGGCCGCGGAATTTCCCTCGGCATGACGAAATTCCCGGCGATCCGGGGAAATGGCGTCCAGGGCAAAAAGTACATCATGGGGTACGTCGGGATCGGCGTTTTCGTTGATGGTCACCGCCGCTGTGGTGTGGGGCACAAAAACCACGCAGAGCCCCTCGGTAATCCCGGAGGCGGCGACAATTTTTTGCACCTCGGCGGTGATATTGATCCATTCATTCCTGCATTTGGTTTTTAGGCTAAAGACGGACAGGCTGGTCACTATAGGTTCTCCCCTAATCCTCAAGGCACCCAGATAAGTTTATCCGGGGCGGACTCGTTCATAAAGATCCGCTCATAACGCCCCGAATGGGAAACCCCGGGGTTTTCGGGGAAGTAGGTTTTACGGAAAAACCAGACCACATCGGCCATGATCGCCGCGGAATTGGTGGGAGCATAACGGAACCAGATCTCTTCATCCTCCAGGATCTTCTTTGCCTTCGCATCATCTATCAGTTCCGGATCGGTAAGGCGGCGCAGTTCGGAGCGCAGGCCCCCGTAATGGGTGTCTCCCACGGCGAGCATCCGCAGATGCTTGTGATCGTCCATCCAATAGATCTCATATACCCCCGCCACGGCGGGGACCTTGGCATTGATAGTCCACCGCTCCGCTATTGATAAGGGCGACCATTGAATAAAGTAATGGACCTCTTTACCCCGTTCCCGCAGTGTAATCCCGTAATCTATACTCAAAATATTTCACCATACTGTCATATTTTCTATACATCAACCCTAGAACTATTACAAAAATTTATACAGTTTATTATATCACATCATGTAAAAAAAAACAAGGATATAGTTATTTCATTACCACCAAAAGAAATATATTTTTTTTACAAAAAACGGACGAGTTGGCATAGAAATTGCATGTATAATATTGGAGTAGGACTCCGGAGGATCAAAATGGGTAAAAAAAGAGAAACGGCTCAAACAGAGGATGTTCTACAGACCTATTTTGACCAGATTAAAGCTATTCCTTTATTGAGTTTTGAAGAAGAACTGAGCTTGTCCAGGCGCATACAGCAGGGAGACGAGCTGGCCCGTCAAAAATTAATTGAGTCCAATCTACGGCTGGTGGTAAAAATTGCCCGGATCTATCTTACGCCGGACGTGTCCTTTTTGGATATTATCCAGGAAGGAAATATCGGGCTTATGCATGCGGCGGAAAAGTATGATCATGTAAAAAATGTCCGGTTCTCGACCTATGCTAACTGGTGGATTCGACAGTCTATTAGCCGTTTCCTGACAAATAAGCGAAGGGCTATCCGGCTGCCCCACCGAAAGGAAGAAATTCTCCGAAAGATTCAAAGGGCCTATCACACCCTTAGTCAGGCCCTTATGCACCAGCCTAACAGTAAAGAAATATCCCGGGAAATCGGCGTCCCGGTGGAGGATGTAGAATTTATCATGGGTATATCCAATGGGCTTATATCCCTTGAAATAGACACCGGCGATGAAAACACCACCCTGGTCGATCTCCACGAAGATTACACCTATAGCCCTGAACGGGTCTTCCTAAAAAAACACTCCCGGGATGATACCCTGCGTTTTCTTGACCGGTTGAAGGACCGGGAAAAACGGATCCTGATGTACCGCTATGAGCTTAACGGATGCAAACGGTATACCCTTAAGAAAATAGGCGATAAGATGGGATTATCCCCGGAAACGGTACGCCAGATTGAATTGAAGGCCCTCAAAAAGATGCGGAGCAGCGCGGACGAGCTGCGGAACTGTGTGTGGGCGATATAAGACCGTAAAACCTCTCAGGGCAAAGACGTTTACTCTTTATCCGGGATACTCTAATTGGAAGCACACCGGTACGGTGAGGAAATTACTTGGGGTCCTGACGGAGTAAAAGCCAAAGGAAATGCGCAGCATTTCCAGTGCCCCCCAAAGGGGCCCCCCTATGGCTTTTACTCCGCCACCCCACCAGATTTTTCTCCACCGTACCGGTGCATTTCTCTGGGGTATTCCGGATACATACCAAAAAATTGCCCGGCTTTTCCTTGTGTGGGGGAAGAGGCGGCTCCCCCGCATAATACGGCCGCCTATCAACAGATTTCCTCGCCCCACGCGACGCTTTCTTCTCTTCACACCCCACTCTTAACTCTCTC
>JAISOR010000192.1 GCA_031275535.1 Treponema sp.
GTCAATTAGTTTTGGGACAGGCTCTATATTATCAAAAAAACG
This sequence comes from Treponema sp., assembly GCA_031275535.1. The sequence continues at coordinate 43 of JAISOR010000192.1, forward strand.
ATATTTTATCAAACCCTCCGCCCCCGGACAAGCAAAATGGTATATTCCTCTTCCTGCAAAAAGGATCGGGAAATCCGTCAATTATGCCCGGATTATGCGAGCCCCCCTCTCTTCCTCCCATATAAGGAAAAACCGGTAATTCCACGATTGGAGGAAAGATGGAACGGCCTGGGCGCGCCGGCGCAGAAAAAGCACCCCCGTCTGGGGGTGTGAGCTGAAAAGAAGCCCCCCGCCCAACGCCCCGTACTTTCTTCGCCCCTCGCAAAGCCTCTTCCCCCCACTTCACTCTCAACTCCCCACTCCCCACACTCTCTTTAGAGGACTAGACATTCTTTTCCCTTTTTTATATACTTAAGAACTCGATTAGCGATTATGCTCCGAAAGGAAGGTTTATTATGTCACGGACCTGCGATATTTGCGGAAAACACACCATCACCGGCAATAAGGTGAGCCATGCGAAGAACCACACCCGCCGTACCTGGAAGCCGAATCTGGTGAAGGTGCAAACCGAGGTGGAGGGGACTACCCTGACGCTTAAAATCTGTACCCGCTGCCTTAGAAGCGATTTTATCACCAAAAAGGTGTAAATTCCCTCAATTTAGCTATCAATCCTCTGTTTTCCGGGACCTGTAGGGGTCCTTTTGGTCAGGGCAACAGCATTTTTTTGCCTATACTCAAAAAGGAGCGGAAAATCTGTCGATTGTGCCCGGCTTATGCGAGGAACCCCTCTTCCCCCATATTTAAGGAATAGCCGGGCAATTTTTGGTATGTATCCGGGATACCCCCGGAGAAACAACCGGTCCGGTGAGAAACCCTTGGTGGGGTGGCAGTGTAAAAGCCATAGGGGGGACCCTCCGGGGGGTCCCCTATGGCTTTTACACGGACAGGACCCCCAAGGAATTTTTTCCCCGGACCGGTGCTTTCATTTAACGTATCCCGGATAAAGAGTAAATGCTTTCGCCCTGCCTTTTGGCTTGTATCAGGGCCCCCATTGGTATAGGGTGAAAAGATGAAAGCTTTTTCCCTGCTATGGGCCTTGGGGTTGCTGTTTTTTTGTTCCTGCCGGACCAAGCCGGCTTTTGCCTATGTGGATATTAAGGCCGATGGGGCCCTTGGGCCGGAGGAGGCTTCCCTAAAATCCCTGCTGACGGAGGACTTGCTCCTGCCCCTGGGGATCCGCCTGGTTTCCCCCGGGGAGGGCCCGGAAGAAATTCAGCCGGATTTGGTCATTGAACTTGTTTCATCCTGGGAATTTGAGGCCCCCCCGGAGGGACCGGCGCTTTCCAAAACCTATTTTGTCCCCCGGGAGGATGCCCTGGGGGGCCGGACAAATACGAGCCTGGGGGCCTGTCTTTCCGGCGCGGAGACCCTGGTTCCCCTGGGGGAGCTGGAGCCCCCCTTCGTGGCCCTGCGGGTGGACGGCCTGACGGTAGCAGATGAGGGATACCCCCTGATCAGGCTGGCGGGGTTCCGGGTCCGGGAAACGGAGGGATCTTCGGCCAAACAGGACCGGGCATCCGCGCTGGAAGGGGCCCTCCGTTCCGCCCTGGCTGCGGGCCCCGAGGGAGCCCCGCCGGGGGAGGAAGGGCCGGAGCCGCTCCGGGTCGCCGCCATAGAGAAAAAGCCGGAATTGTTTTGGATTGCCGCCGCCGGGGACCTTATGCTGGAACGGGGGGCCGGGGATATTCTCCTTATGGAAGGGCCGGCGGGCCTCTACGGCGGCGTGGACCCCCTGTTCCGGGAAGCGGATCTGCGGGTCCTAAACCTGGAAGGGGCGGTAAGCCGCCGGGGCATCAGGGCGGAAAAGACCTACAATTTCCGGTTCCCCCCCGCCACGGCGGGGGCCCTGGGCGCCGCCGGGATAAACGCGGTCCTGCTGGCTAATAACCATGTCTTTGACTGGGGGCCCGAGGCTTTTGCGGATACCCTTATGTACCTTGAAGAAGCGGGGATCGGCGTCCTGGGGGCAGGACGGAATGAGGAAGAGGCCGCCGGCCCCTTTGTTTTTTCCAAGGGTTCCACGGCGGTTCACGTTTTTGGCATCGCCTCCTTCCCCCGGGAAGCCAGCGGCTGGGACGGGCTGAGCGCGGCGGCGGGACCTGACCGGGCGGGGATCCTCCACTGGAGAAGGGGGGGCGGAGAAAAGCTCCAAGCCCGTTTTTCCGGGGAAGCCCTGGATGTGGTTTTTTTCCACGGGGGCCAGGAATGGACAAGCCGGCCGGATCTTCCGGCCAGGGAGTTTTATACCGGCCTTGTCCGGGCCGGGGCGGACCTGCTTATCGGGTCCCATCCCCATTTTGTCCAGGGCTTCGAGTGGGTCCTGGGAAAGCCGGTTTTCTGGTCCCTGGGGAATTTTGTTTTTCCGGGGATGGAAAACACCGGCGGCGGGGACGAGGGCCTTTTTATCCGGCTGGGATTTTGGGGAAAGCGGCTCCTTTACCTGGAGCCCTATCCGCTGGACCTGTCCGGCCCCCGGACGGAGCTGGCTCCGCGGGAAAGGCTGGCCCGCTTCTACGCCCTATCCGGGGAACTGGCGCATTCACGTTAGGCCGGCGGGGAGCAGGGGCCCCGGTGATAAAGAGGACCGGTGTCGAATACGGAACCGCGCAAGGGATAGAAGCGGAAATCCTTTTTGCGAAGCAAAAAGATTGGAGCGGATAGCCCGGTTTTTTGCGGCCCCGGGCCGCAAAAAATGCGCCCTGATTCTAAATAAAGCAAAATCCACTTTGCGCTGAAGCGCAACAAACTGCTAGTTCCGCTTCTCGAACAACAGGGCTGCCTGTTCCCGGACCTGATCCGCCAGGGACTGGTAATTCCCCTTGAGGGCATTCATGTTCTGATTGTAGTAGGCCACAAATTCCGGGTCCTGAAAGGGATCAAGCTGAACCGGACGGCCAAGCCGGCGGCCTAGTTCCTCTTCCTTTTGGCGCAGTTTGGGGGCGTATTGACGCTGGATGGCTTCTCCGTACTGGGCGACCTCATCCAGATACCGGGAAAGGGCCTGGATGAACTGTTTATACAGAAGGGCAAACCGGGCATCCCCGATGAGATATTGGAGGCCCCTTCCCACAGCCTCGATGCGCTTCTCATCATCCTTGGAAAGGGGAAGAATGATCTGGGAAACCAGGACATCAAAGGCCCCCTGCCTAAGGGCCCCTTGCTGCTCCTTGGGAAGCTTCTTTATCTCTTCCTCCAGGCTGATCTTGGGATTCTCCAGAAAATTGTTGGCCAGCCGTTTTCCCCGCTGTTTGGCCTCAAATTGATCGATACTGCCCTTATCGCCCTTGACCGATTCGGTCCGCTCCATGGCAATTTCCAGCGCGCTTTTTATCCGTGCCATTTAGTATTCTCCGTTTTCCATACATGAAAATAAATTTTCCCCCGTACAGAGAAAATCCATCCTTTTGTCCCAGGTTTCCACCGGTACCAGAGGAACTATCTGTATTTCCAGACAGAATCCGACCGTAAAATAGGATATTGCCGGTATGGCCGGATTGTCAAGTTCGGCAAAAAAACTATCGTAATAGCCTTTTCCGCGGCCCAGCCGGTTTCCCCGCCGGTCAAAGGCCATTCCCGGCGTTATAATAAGGGCCGGAAAATCCGCGGGCCCCAGGCGGTCCCCGGGAGCATCGGTGGGCGGTTCCCGGATCCGGAAAGCGCCGTTGTGCCAGGGGCCGGAAGCGGTATGGGTCCGGAAAAAACGCAGCCTCTTGTCCCGGAGCTTGGGCAGAAAGACCCGTTTTCCTTGGGAAAGGGCCAGTGCCAGGAGCGGTCCGGTGTCTATTTCGATATCCGTGGAAAGAAAGAGCAGAACCGACCCGCACTGGTCCCAGCAGGGCAGGCCGCATATTCGGGAAACGGCCCCGGCGCCCTCACGGGTATACGCTTCGGGGGGAAGCGCCCCAAGACGGCGCCGCATTTCTCTGCGCAGTTCCTGCTTGGAAATCATTGATGCCTTAAATAGGCCGGGTTCCCCCCGCTTTAAGCCCCGCCTCGTAGAGTTTTCCACAGGCCAAAAACATGGGCAGCTTAGTCCCGCCCAGAATAATATCCGCCTCCGCCGCCATATCAATCATGTCCCGGCTGGGAGTCTTCCCTCGTACAAAAATAATACAGTGTATATCTAATAGTTCGGCGGTCCGTATAACCTGGGGATTCACCAATCCGGTCAACAAAAGCACCCTATCCTTAACAAAGGCCATAACATCACTCATCAGATCCGCCCCACAGGCGGAAGCTATCTCCAAAGACGCCTTATCCTCACCATAAAAAAACTGTCCATCTAGGACATTTACCGCTTCGGCTACAGTCATACTACCCCCCATGCTTTTTAGATTATAGCATACTATAAAAAGCGATTCAATGGAGCCCGCAAGACAGGGCAAAAGCCTTTACTCTTTATCCGGGATACTTTACGGTAGATTCACCGGTACGGTGAGGAAATTACTTGGGGTCCTCGCATAAGCCGGGCGCTATTGATGGATTTCTCCTTTAGCGCCTGGCACCATAGGCGTTTATTTATATTATACTATATTATGCATATAAATTGAATGGTTTTTAAACGGAGGGGACGAAATTTATGGATTTTGATAAGGAAGAACAGGTATTTTTGGCTGAACTTAACGAAGGGCAGTTTGGAATTGAACGTATGCCCAACACGGAGGCCGATTATAGCAAAAAGGAAGATCGGGACGTAAAAGCCTATGGTGACTATTTGGTATCCGAATCTTTCAAATCCCTCAATGCCAGGGTCTCCAAATAATGGGGGATAGCCAGGAGGAAAATGCCGATCTTGAGTATCTTAAGAAGGCTCGTATTGATAATGGACGTATTGCCAGACGATATAGAAAAATCCTTGAAAGTTTATATCAAGATTGACTATTCGGGCAATATGTCACGCTTTTTGGAGATAAGGGGATTCGGCCTTCGGTCGTCCGCTTCCGGCGGACTCCCTCAGGCCCGCCTCCGCGCTTTGCGGCGCGTCCTGCGCCGCACCGCCTGCGGAAGCTTGCGCTTCCTCGGCGGACAGCGCTCCGGTTCGAATCCCCTCTTTTACGGGCGGGGTATAAGCTTGACAGCCAAAACTAAGATTATTCGGGCAATGTGTCACGCTTTTTGGAGATAAGGGGATTCGAACCCCTGGCCTATAGATTGCGAACCTATCGCTCTACCAACTGAGCTATATCCCCTAGTGGTGAAACTATAACTATTATTGTATAATAGATCAATATGTATTTACCGTCAATTCTTTATGATGTGTTCCGTTTTGCCTTTGCCGGTGTTTTTACGGGGCTCCATTGCGTCCTTATGGCGGGGCTTTTTCTGGAATGGCGCCGGGATAGGCGGGCGGTCCGCTGGGGGCAGCGTTTGTGGGAAGGGGGGGGCGAAAAGAAACCGGTCCCCGGCGGGGCCGCGGCGGAATTTGGCTCCGCGGCGGGGGGGGAGGCGGAAGATCAGCCCCTGGTTTCGGTGATTATCCCCATCCGCAATGAAAGCCTCCGTATGGAAGGGCTGCTTGGCAGCCTCGGCGTGCAGGATTACCCCCGGGCCGAATATATCTTTATCGATGATCGATCCTCCGATGAAAGCCTTGATATGCTCCGGCGTTTTAGTGAGGTACACCGGAATGTCAGGATTATCGTTCTGGAGGAAAATCCTGGGCCGAATCACAAACAATATGCCCTTTGCAGGGGCCTTGAGGCCGCCCAGGGAAAGCTTATCCTCCTTACCGACGCCGACTGTGAGGTTCCCCAATCCTGGATCCGGTCCATGGTGTTCCGCATGGCCGATAAACGGACGGGCGTCACCATTGGGCCGGTTTTTAAGAAATCCGGCGGAAGGGGCTTCTTTTACCTTTATCAATGTTTTGACCATGCCATACGGTATATGTACCTGGTGGCTTCCACGGGGCTCGGCGCGGCGGGAGGCGGCTTTGGGAATAACCTTATCGTCAGAAAAGACGCCCTGGACGCTATCGGGGGCTATGATGCGGTTCCCCCCTCTCCTACGGAAGACGCGGCCCTTATCTCCCGAATTCGCTCGGCCTCTCCATACCGGGTCCGGTCCGCCTGTGGCGAAGATGTGCAGGTATTGACCGGGAGCGAGAAATCCTGGCAGGGGCTGGTCAACCAGACCCTGCGTTGGAATAACGGCGGCCTCTTCAGCCCCGACCCCGTAACCCGGTTCAGTTTCGGCTTTCTGATGGTCACCATCTCCATGGGCATCATCGCCATCCCCATAACGCCCTTTATTCCCAGCCTTTGGCCCCTTCCCGCATCGGTACTCCTCTCCATGACCATGAATGCCCTGGCGACCCTTAAACTCTTCGGCTCGGCCCTACCCAAGGGAGGTCCCGCCTATATTATCCAGACCGTTTTTACCCCCATATACTTTACCTTCCTTACCATCCTTGGTTTTTGCGGAATCAAGGTAACCTGGAAGGATAACCCGGTCTAGGAGCCGGTAAACACTAAACTACCGGATAGGCCCAAGAAATTGAACCACGAACTTTTACTTTCATATCTTACATTTAACCTGAAGTCTTTCCCTTGTTAGCGGGAAAAAAGCTTAAATGAACCTCCTCGCCCTGAAGGGCGAGGTATCTTGTAAGCGTTACATTGCTTACGAGGTTCGTTCTGTAAGGAAATTATTAACTGTGGGGTCTACTACCACTTTTTGTTGGCGTTGCC
>JAISOR010000193.1 GCA_031275535.1 Treponema sp.
AAAGGATGTATTATCCTTTATGACCGCTCTTGAGAGGGTCTATCATCACCGGGCCAAAAGGCCGGGATACACGTCATAAGGACGTGAAAGGAGCCTGATATGAAAGGCAGTAGAGGGTACACGGATATAGGCGCGATCTTTGACGAGATATTCGAGGCCGCCCAGAATTTTAGTGATGAATTCCACCGGAATTTTAACCGCTTTGGAGATGGGTTGCGGTCCGACAACTACGGTCCCCGGGGACCCTTTGGGCCAAAGGGCCCCTTCGACGAAAACATCGATTATTATCCCAATTATGCCTATCCCCCCATGAATGTCTACATGACCGCCGACCGCAGCATGATCTTTGAATTTGCCCTGGCGGGGTTTGACGAGAAGGACATCAACCTTTCCTTCCAGGGGGATTATATGGTCTTTTCCGCCAAAATAAGCGAGGAGCAGAGCGCTGAGCTTCCGGCGGACGAAAATGTCCGGTATTTTAAGCGCCGCCTGAAAATGAAGGACATTGAAAAGCAGAAATACTACGTCCCCCTGGACAAATACGCCCAGGAAGAGGTCAAGGCGGTATTCAGAAACGGCATCCTCAAGGTGACGGTCCCCCCCAAGGAGAAACCGGACATCAACGAGGGGATTAAGATAGAGATTATCAAGGAAGGGGACTAAGCCCCGCCCGGCAATTTCAAATTTGAACAAAAAAATGGCCTGGACAGAACATCTGAAAGCGGCCACGCTTGCCCCTGCGGGACTTCGGTCAAGTGTCCGCTTTCAGATAACCCGTCCAGGCCTTCTTATCTTTCTCCTTTTTTGGAATTACCGGCTTTAAGATGGTTCTTTATGGTAAAAAACGATGAAACAAGCTCAGTACCCATGCTAAAAAAGGCAACTTAAAGGGTTGTTTCATCGTTTTTCAGATTGAACGGCTTGGCTTTTCAATACGTTTCCTCATATTCGGTAGCAAAGGTTTTTAAATTTTGGAATTTCTGCCCCCGCCCGGCAATTCCAAATTTGAACAAAAAAATGGCCTGGACAGAACATCTGAAAGCGGCCTGTTAATACTCCGCCGCTTCGCCGCCTGAGAGGAGGGCTACGGCGGAACTGGAACCGATGCGGTCGCAGCCGGCCTTGAGGAAGGCCTCCATGTCTTCCCTGGTTTTAACGCCCCCGGCGGCCTTGATCTTTATCCCCGGGCCCAGATGCTCCTTAAAGAGCTGAATGTCCGAAAGGACGGCTCCGGCGGGGCCAAAGCCGGTGGAGGTCTTGATATAATCCGCCCCGGCCTGGCTTACAATGCCGCAGAGGCGGATCTTTTCTTCCGTAGTGAGATAGCAGGTTTCGATGATAACCTTGAGGATATTCTTCCCCAGGGTCTTTTTTATCAGCCCAATCTCTTCCCGGACCAGATCAAAGCGGCCGTTCTTAATATCCCCAATATTGACCACCATATCAATCTCCGCAGCCCCCCCGGCCAGGGCTTCTTCGGCCTCCCGGAGCTTTACCGGGGTAAGGCTATAGCCCAGGGGAAAGCCTATAACGGTACAGATAACCGGTTCCTGTCCATAGGCCCCGTGTACCGGTCTGACATAGGAGGGGGGAATACATACCGAAGCGGTCTTATGTTGCAGGGCCTCATCGCAGAGCTTCCTGATTTCCTCCCAGGATGCGGTGGCCCTGAGCAGGGTATGATCTACATGGCTTAAAATTTCTTTATTCGATATAATCGCTGTCACGGCTAAACTCCATACTTAAAATATACACCATATTCCGGCCCATAGGAAGGTTCCGGAATATGGCTTCGCGGCAGTTTTACCGCAACCGCCCGGTTCCCTACTTAATAAAGAACCGGAGAATAAAGATGATAAACAGGATCCAGGTAACCACCGTTACATCCCTGAATTTACCGGTTAGGGTCTTCAGGATAACGTAGGAAAGGAGCCCGTATACGATGCCCTCCGCAATGCTATAGGCAAAGGGCATCATGACAATAGCCATGAACGCCGGAATCCCCTCGGTGGGGTCCGTAAAATCGATGGTCGTAACGGCGCGGATCATCAGGAACCCAACTATCACCAGGGCGGGCGCCGTGGCGGCGCTGGGGATAAGGAGGAAAAGGGGCGAAAGGAAGAGGGCCAGGAGGAAGAAAAAGGCGGTGGACAGCGCGGTAAGGCCCGTCCGCCCCCCGGTGGCAACCCCGGCGGTACTTTCCACATAGCTGGTCACCGTGGAGGTCCCTAAGGCGGCCCCGGCAGCAGTTCCCAGGGCATCCGCAAAGAGGGCCTGTTTTACCCGGGGAATCTCCCCGTTTTTATCGATAAGCCCAGCCTGGGTGGTTACCCCTACCAGGGTGCCCACGGTGTCAAAGATATCCACAAAAAAGAAGGTAAAGAAAACGGTAAAGAATTTAATGGTAAGAATCGAGGAAAAATCGAATTGCAGGAAGAGGGGCGCCGCCGGAAGGCTGAGGGGAGAAAAACCCTGGGGTATGGTGGTTACGCCAAAGGGGATGCCCACCACGGTGGTGGCGAGGATGCCGATAAGGATGGCCCCGGGCACCCTGTTGGCATAGAGGACGATGATAATAACCAGGCCGATCAGGGCCACCAGGGCGCTGCCGGACGTAAGATTGCCCAGGGTTACCAGGGTGGACTGATCCCCCACCACAACCCCGGCGTTTTTTAGCCCGATAAGGGCGATAAAAAGCCCGATACCCACGGCCACGGCCTTTTTCAAATTTACCGGAATAGCCTTGATAATCAATTCCCGTACATTCACCAGGGAAAGGATGATAAAAAGGATACCCTCAAGAAACACCGCCGTAAGGGCGATCTGCCAGGAATACCCCATGCCGAACACCACCGTATAGGTAAAAAAGGCGTTCAAACCCATGCCGGGGGCCAGGGCAACCGGTAAATTCGCGGCAAAGGCCATAACCAGGGTGGCAATGATCGAAGCGGCCGCCGTGGCAGTAAATACCGCTCCCGGGGTCATCCCGTTCCCAATACTGCCAAGCATATCCGGGTTGACCGCCAGAATATACGCCATAGTCAGAAAGGTAGTAAGCCCCGCAAAGATCTCCCTGCGTACCGTAGT
>JAISOR010000272.1 GCA_031275535.1 Treponema sp.
CGGCGGGGGGGTGTATGTCGATGGCGGAACCTTCACCATGGAAGACGGCTCCGTCGAAGGCAATACCGCTAACAGGAATGGCGGCGGGGTGTATCTTAGCAGGACCTCCGCTATTACCAAGACCGGGGGATATATCTACGGGAACGATACTTCCACGGACCAGGCGAATGTCGTTACCGGCCAAACCGATAAGGGCGCGGCGGTGTATGTGGAGGCACTGGCACGCCTGGAAAAGACCGTGGACGCAGCCCACAACCTGACCAAGGAGGAAACTGACACCGATGCGGCCAGCCTGACCGCCGAAAAGGGCTGGACCGAGTAACGGGCCGGCCAAGCGCCGGTTCGCCCCGGTACAAGCCCGGCAGACAGCCGCCGGATTTCCCGGAGTTCCGGGAATTGCTTCCAACCCTCCCGGAGGCTTTCCGCCTCCGGGAGGTTCCCCGGAGACCTCTACGGATAGTTTACAAACCTTCCGCGCCTGGCGTGGAATGAGCCGCCGGACACAGCCGGCGATAAGAAGGAGCATATCATGGACGATTACGTTCCCCGTTCCGATGCGGCCTTCGACTAAAAACAAAAAACCCGAAGCCGGAGCAACAGCGCAACGCACGGCGGCTCCGGTCTCCGGGCAAATACCTGGCCCAATCCGGCGGCGGGCTATACTATGACATCCCGATTCGCCGATAGGGGCCGGATGAATTGAAGAAAGGGGCGACAATTCCTCCGGTTTTCATGGGCCGTATTTTATCACCTTACTTTTTTGCCTCCCCCAGGGCGTTTTCCACGGCCTCGATAAACTGGTCATAGGCAATGGTGGCCCCGCTTATGGCATCCAGATCTTTAAGGCTCTGGGTTTCCTCGTATTGGGCGGCGTACTGTTTCATGGCCTCCACCGCAAGCTGGGCCTTATCGTAAAAATCCTGGCTGGAAATTTCCCCGTTTACCTTTCCGTAATTTTCATCCTTTATGGTCCCGTCTTTTTGCCGGGTAACAAATTGGCAACTCCTGATCTTCCCCTCTCCAATGGTAAGGGTCACCTCTCCCCAGGCGCCGGTATCGTCCTCGCTGCTTTTACCGCTAAAGACGCCGTCCTGATATGAGGGAGCGCCGCATCCGCCCAGGGCCCCAATCAAAAGCGCCGCCCCAAGAAACAGGACCAGGGGGGCTCTAGCAGCCTGTTGTAGAGGTAAAAAATCGCCTGATCGGCGATTTTTGGAGGTTTTAAGCGCGAAGCGCAACAAACTGCTATGTTTCTTCATGTTTTATTCTCCACTTTTATTCTCCACAATTCCGGAAATCCGCCCATGTTCCAGGATCACCGTCCGCTGGGCGTCTTCGGCAACTTCGGGATCGTGGGTGACCACAATCAAGGTACTGCCCTCTTTATGGAGCTGTTTAAAAATCTCCAGCACAATACCCTCGTTGGCTTCATCCAGATTGCCCGTGGGTTCATCGGCCAGAATCAGCATGGGATAGTTGATCAGAGCCCGGGCGATGCAGACCCGCTGTTGTTCGCCCCCGGAAAGCTGGCTGGGCAGGTGTTTCGCCCGGTCCGCCAGGCCCACCCGTTCCAGGGCCAGGAGGGCTTCCTTTTCATCGGGCATGGAATGGTAATACTGGGCCACCATTACATTTTCCAGGGCGGTAAGGTACTTAACCAGATGGAACTGCTGAAAAATAAGGCCGATCTTGTCCCGCCGGGTGGTGGTAAGGTTCCGGCCGCTCTCCCGGGAGATATTGACGCCGTCCAAAATCACCGACCCCGTGGAAGGTTTATCCATACAACCGATGATATTCATCATCGTGGTCTTTCCCGACCCCGAGGGCCCCATGATGGACAGCCATTCTCCCTGCCGGATGCTCAGGTTGATGTTCTGCAGGGCCTTGAGGTTCCCGTATATCTTAGAAATGTCTTTTAGTTCCAATATATCCATACTATGCTCCTTTTACTCCGCCTATTCCCCCCGCAGTACAATCGCGGGGTCCACATCCGCGGCGCTGCGGACCGGAATAAAACAGGCCAGGCCGGTGATGATGATCGAAGCCGCAATGGTGATGGGAATAAGCAGGGGCCTAAAACTTATGGCCCGGTTAAACACATTGAGGGACACCCCCTGGGCAAAGATGAACCCAAAGAAGGCCCCCAAAAGGCCCCCAAAGCCGCCCAGAAAGGCCCCCTCGCCCAAGAATTCCATTATCAGGCCCCGGTTGGCGGCGCCCAGGGCCTTCTTTAAACCGATTTCCCGGCGCCGTTCCGCCACCACCGCCATCATGGTGGTGGCTACGCAGATCATGGTAAGCAAAAGGACAATCACCGTAACCAGATATACCAGGGCCTGTAGCTTGGTCAGTACCACCCCTTCGGATTCGGTAACCCTCTTTACCAGCCGGGCGCCGAGGCCGGAGCCGGCGCTGATCCGGCCGGCCAGGGCGCTAAGGTCTTCCCCCGCGGCGGAGACGCTGCACTCCACCACATCGGCCAGGCCCCCCTCTCCTATCATGTCCTCGAAATCCTCCAGGGACATGAAGATAAAGGCCTCCTCGGTTCCGCCGGTCTGGACAATGCCCGAAACCGTAAAATCCCGGGAAAAGCTCTTGCCGTCTTCACCGGCGCCGGTGATGGTAAAGGGGCTGCCCGGCAAAAGGCGGATCACATCGGCCGTTTCCTGGCCGATCAGGGCCTGCCCCGGCGATTCCGGCCAGCGGCCCTGGATAAACCAGTAGGGGCTGGTCTTCCGCGCCTCCGCCAGATCCGTCCCCGCGGCCATAAAGGGCTGCTCGTTGATCTTTACCATCCGGTACCGGTAGGGGGCGGCCCCGATAAGTATCTCCCGGGGAATATAAGAAAGGGCCCCTGCTATGGCGGCCATATCTATCGCCGCCTGGTTTCCCGGGGGAACCAGAACCAGGTTGGTCCCATAGGAACGGAACTCCTGGCCCATCTGCCGGGGAATATCGTAGTAAATCGTAATCAGCCCCGAAAGGATGGTGGCCCCTATGGCCACCGCCAGGAGGGCTACCACCATCCTGGAACGGCGGCGCAGCAGGGAACTGACTACCATTTTTATATAGAACCGTTGTTTATTCATCCCCACCCCTGTTTTTAAGGGCCCTGCTTCTACCGGCCATGCAGGACCTCCGCGGGGCGCAGGGAGAGGAGCAGCCTGATTGAGGGGATGCTCCCCGCCATGGTTACCAGAAACACCAGCACCGCCACCAGGGGGATGACCATGGGTTTTATATCAATGGCGGAATTGAAGACGCTCTGCCCGATGATCTGGGCAAAACCCAATCCGGCAAAATAACCCGCCGTCCCTCCGGCAATGCCGGTGATGAGGATCTCCGTCAATACCAGGGCGGAGACCGGCCCGTCGTGGGCTCCCACGGCCTTGAGCAGGCCGATCTCGGCGGACCGTTCCATTACCCCGGCGGTCACCAGGTTGGAGATCCCCAGGGCGGACCCCGCAAGGCTCAAGACGGTAATGAGCAGCATCAGGAGCTGGGTTTTCTCCAGGATGGCCCCTTCGGACTCGGCCACCATCCGTATAGGTTTGGATACCGCATCGCTGATGACCTCGTCAATTTGATAACAGATGGCGCTTACATAGGCCGTACAGTACCAGGTTTCCCATTCCTTAATGGAAAGGCCCTTGGGGTCCTGGGCCGCCCGGCGGGAGAGCTCATTATCCGGGGTGGTCAGGGCGCTTACCTCCACCCGGCTTACCAGACCCGGAAGGCGGGCGAGCCGCTGGGCGCTGGCCAGGGACACATAGATATCCTCGTCCTCGTCCCCGCCGGCATTAAAGATACCGGCCACGGAAAATTCCCCGGCCTCCTCCCCCGTCCTAAGGGTAAGGGTATCCCCCAGGGCGATGCCGTAGCGCTCCGCCGCCAGTTGTCCGACCATAACCGCGCCGTCGTCCTCCCCGGTAAGCCAGCGGCCCGATACGTCCCACCAGCTTTTCATGTTCCGCATCCCCGTATCCAGGGATTCCCCCGTGGGCAGCTCCAGGTGGTGGCTGAACCAGGTCCCCACCAGCCGGACCTCTCCCTCCGCACCGCCCTGGGGGGGCCGCAGGAAAACCCGGGTGTTGAGGTAGGGGGTAAAATCCACAATATTAAAGGACCAGAAAATGGTCTTGATGTTTCCCAGTTCGGACTCCCGCAGGTACTTATCCGACACCCCGCTCCCTTCACTGACCCCATAGAGATCGTCCAGGAGGGAAGCGCCCCGGGGAAGGACATTGATATTGGCGCCGTAGGTTTTAAGCTCCTGGTTGACCTTGTCCCCCACATCGAGCATCACATTCAGCATGGCGGTCGCCAGGGAAGCCCCCAGGGCAACGGTAAAGGCAATCATCAGCATCTTTCCCTTTTGCCGGAAGAGGGCCCCCCGGACCATTCTCCAAAACATAAGCGCTCCTTTACAATAAACGCGTAAAAATTGCCCCGGACCGGCCTAAGAGGCTACTTAAACCGGGTCTTCTCATTTTCCAGGTCCTGTATCGCTACCACCATAGAACCGCTCCGCAGCCTGTAGGCCAGGGGTACGGGATTGCAGCCTCCCTTAAAGCCTATGGTAGAAATATTCATAACCACATCGCAGAGCCTGCAGATAACCTCGTTTTTCCGTTCATAATACCCCGTGGCGCCGCAGATGTCGCAGGCATCGAGCCCCACCCCATAGGCGATCTCGTTTTTCCGAATCACAATAAAACGCACCTCCGTATTGTCCGAGGCGGTATAGGCGAAGCGGTGCAGGTGTCCGTCATTCACCTGTTCAATGGGGATGATGATCTCCTCCCCGGCGATGGTCATGGGCTCCGCCGGAGACAATACCACCCCCCGTTCCGTATAGGCCTTTACAAAGGTCATGGAAAAAACAGAAATCCCATATCCCAGGATCACCACCAGGCTCCACCGCCGGTATCCCCTGTGGGCCGCCTTGATCTTCCGGTGTTCCGCGGGATTCGCATAGGCCTCTTTGGGCCTCAGACTTTTTATAAATACCCCGATGGGCAGTATAAGGGTCACTCCCATGATGACATAGAGGAAGACCGTGTTATTATTCACCGCCGCGGCAACGATTCTGAAAAGCCAGCGAATTATGGGGATAATCCGCCGGGCAAAGAGAAACTGCAGGATCGCCGCTATTTGGTTAAGGATGTTTATCCCCAGGATAAGCGTCAGGAGGATCTCCGAAAGCCGGTCCCCCGGGATCTTACTGATCCTGAACAGCGCCAGGGCTGTAAGCCCGCTTATCCCCAACCCCGCGATATACCCGATAAGTTTAAAAAGAAAATCCGTAGAAAAGACGCTTTCCCCCGCTAAGAGGAATTCCGTGGGATAGAGGAATATGACAGGCAGGACATAAAAAAGCAGCGCCCCGGTCAAAACAGCGCTTGCCCAATCCAGAAGACCCTCACGGGGGGGCAGGTTCTTCTTTCCTAGAGACCCCCAATACAGGAAGAAAAAGAAAAGGGCCGCCCCTATCGCCAGAGACAGGGTCCAGGTATTAAAAAAACCCCGGTTGATCAGGGCGGTGGTACGCCGTAATACCGCCAGTACCAGGGAGGCAAGGGCGCCGGCGATAATCCCCCCTGCCAGCCGCTTCTTCCGGGCCGGCCCGCCGTTTTTATATACACAGGCAAACAGCAACGCGCAGATCACCGCGGTGGAGAGCGAAGTCTGAACCACCTGGATGAGATATCTGGACATGGATCCCCTTTCTTAGATTTTAAAACCTGTCCCCAAACCGCGTGTGTTAGCGCACAGTTTGGGACAGGTTCCCAGGACGCGAAGAAGGGGTAAAGTGCGGAGTGTAAGGGGAACCCCTAAGGGA
>JAISOR010000007.1 GCA_031275535.1 Treponema sp.
AACTCGATGGTCTCCTGGGGGCCCCAGGCCTTGAGGGTTCCGTAGATAAGCCCGGCGCCGAAGCTGTCGCCGCCCCCGACCCGGTCAACGATACGGACGGGGTATTTTTTGGAGAACCAGGCGGCTTTCCCGTCGTAGAGCATGGCCGCCCAGTTATTATCATTGGCGGAGATGGATTCCCGCAGGGTAATGGCCACGGCCTTAAAACCAAACCGATCCAGGAGGGCCTTGGCTACCCCCTGGTACGCTTCGGGGCTTATTTTCCCGCCGATAAGGTCCGAATTATCCGCATGGATCCCAAAGACATCCGCGGCGTCTTCCTCGTTGGCGATGCAGATATCCACATGCTCCATGAGCTTTCCCATCACTTCCCCGGCTTTGTCCCTGGACCAGAGGTTCTTGCGGTAATTAAGATCGCAGGAAACGGTGAGCCCCTGGGCTTTGGCGGTCCTGCAGGCCTCCTGGGTTATGGCCGCCACCGAATCCCCCAGCGCGGGGGTAATGCCGGTTACGTGGAACCAGGAAGCGCCGGAAAATATGGCCTTCCAGTCAAAGTCCGAAGCCCCGGCTTCCGCAATGGAGGAATGGGCGCGATCATAGATAACCTTGGAAGGCCGCTGGGAGGCCCCCTTTTCCAAAAAGTAGATCCCTACCCGGCTGCCGCCCCGGACAATCCGGGAGGTATCCACCCCGAATTCCCGGAGTTTATTCACCGCAGCCTGGCCTATTTCGTGCTTGGGCAGCTTGGTCACAAAGGCCGCGTCAAGGCCAAATTGGGCCAGGGAAATGGCCACATTCGCCTCCCCGCCGCCATAGGCGGCCCCCAGGGAGCTTGCCTGAACGAAGCGGTAATACCCCTCCGGGGCCAGACGCAGCATTATTTCACCAAAGGTAATAACCCGTTCCATATCCATCCTCCCCTACTTTTTCTGAACCAGATGTACCGCGAATCCCGCTATCTCATCCGCAAGGTACTGGGCGCTTATGAGGCCCTTAGAATCGGTCTTAATGCTCTGGGGGTTAAAGGCAAACCCCCGGCGTTCCAAATAGGCAATCGCCCGCTTAATGGTATTGGTCCCAATGGCGATATGCCCGTTCTTGCCCAAATAGGGGCTTTTCATGATTTCAATTCCCTC
This sequence comes from Treponema sp., assembly GCA_031275535.1. The sequence goes on from JAISOR010000007.1 coordinate 1,137, forward strand.
CCCGGCAAAAACGGAGGACGCGCCGTCCCGGGGGCCAAACCCGAAGAGGGTCTCGAAAAGCCCGGCCGCCTTGCGGGCCTCATCTTCATTAGCGGCGTTGATGCCCAGGTGGACCATGGAGAAACCCAGGACCTTGTTAACCGCTTCTCTGCAAAGCCCCGTGATAAGATCAAAATTCCCGGCGCCCACCGCATCCGGGGGAACCATCCAGGAACCGCCGCAGGCCAGAATTTTTTCATACATGATATAGGAAACAATGTTTCCCGCATTAACGCCTCCGGTGGGCATGAACTTTACCTGGGGATAGGGGGCGGCCACCGCCTTGATATAGTCCAGCCCGCCGGACTGTTCCGCGGGGAAAAATTTTACCACCTCAAGCCCTGCCTCCAGGGCCCGCTCGATATCCGAGGGGTTGGAACAGCCCGGAGTAACGGGGATACCCCTTTCCTGGCACCGGGCCACAACCCGGGGATTAAAGCCGGGGCTTACGACAAATTTTGCCCCCGCGTTTACCGCCTTGTCCACCTGCTCCACCGTAAGCACCGTTCCGGCGCCGGTAAGAATTTCCGGGACCTCCCGGCTGATCCTGCCCAGGGCCTCTTCTCCCTGGGCGGTGCGGAAGGTTATCTCCGCGCAGGGAATCCCCCCGGCAAGAAGGGCCCTGGCCAGCGGAACCGCCTTGTCCGGGTCATCGATTTTGATGACCGGAACTATACCTATCTTTCCAAGTTCTTCTAATACGGTATGCATATTGCCATCCTTAGTAAACTGGTTTTGTATTCTGTTATGAGTATATCACCATATTGGATTATATGCTATCATTCGCCCGTTTCCCTGCGGATCAGGGGGGCCACCCTGCCCCGCCGGTCCGGGCAAGGCTTAGGACCCGCGTAACAAGGGACCTCCGCCCGGTCATGTTATTTCCGCGCGGGTCCTGTGCTGTTTCTGTTCAGCCAGGGATTCCCGTAGCAGCCGTTTTGTGGTAAACACCAGGGCGATGGTCAGGGGTACGCAGGAACCGAGCCATGCCAGGGGGGAGGCAATGCAAATGCCGGTAAAGCCCAGGAAGCCCGGAAGGATGATCGCCGCCAGGGTCCGCATCACCAGTTCCATGACGCCGGCGATGGTGGGAACCAGGCTGTCTCCCAGGCCCTGCAGGGTCTGACGGAAGATAAACAACAGGGCCAGGATGATATAACAGGAACCGTTTATGCGGAGATACACATGGGCCAGGGAAACCGCCTGGGGATCGGCGCCGATAAAGACCGAGGCAAGCTGGCGGCCGGTAAAAATAAAGAGGATCCCCATCAGGATACTAAAGGTCCCCGATATGATCGCGCACTGGATAAGCCCCCGCCTGATGCGGTCTATTTTCCGGGCGCCGTAGTTCTGGGCCGTATAGGTTGCCATGGCAACCCCGAAGGACGAGAGGGGAAAGGTCGCTACGGTATCGATCTTTTGGGCCGCCGTAAAGGCCGCCACCGCCACGGTCCCCAGGCCGTTCAGGGCAAACTGGAGTACCACCACCCCGATAGCGATGATGCTCATTTGAAAGCCCATGGGCAGGGCTACCCTTAGGTGTTCCCGGATCTCCCCCATGGATAGCTTCCAATCCTCCCGGCTGAGCCGGAAAATGGGGAGTTTTTTCCATACAAAATAGAGACAGCACAGACCGGAGACCAACTGGGCAATCACCGTGGCATAAGCCGCTCCTTCAACCCCCGTATGGAAGACCAGGATAAAAACATAATCCAGCGCGATGTTGATAACGCAGGCAATTACCAGAAAGACCAGGGGGGTCCGGCTGTCGCCCACGGCCCGCATAATATTGGAAAGCAGGTTGAACAACACCATGGCCGCGGTGCCCCAGAAGATCACGATGATATAGGCATAGGCGCTGTCGAGGATCTCCGGGGGGGTCCGGAGCAGTATTAAAAGCGGACGGGCAAAAACGACGCTCCCGGCGCTTAATATCAGGGTCATGATACCGCTCAGCCACACGCTGGCCACAAAACTCCGGCGAACCCCCTGGGTATCGCCCGCGCCGAAGCGCTGGGCAGTGATAATCGAAGTCCCCGAGGTAAAGCCCAGCACAAAGCCCAGGACAAGAAAGTTGATACTCCCCGTACAGCCTACCGCGGCCAGGGCGGAAACCCCGATGGTCCGGCCCACAATAAAGGTATCCGCCATATTGTAAAACTGCTGGAAGAGGTTTCCAATAAGAAGGGGCAGGGTAAAGGAAACAATTAGTAAAGCGGGATTCCCCACCGTAAGGTTTTTAGTCATCCGAATCTTTTTATGAATATAGTATATCTTTATATCGCAGGATGTTCCAGAGCTTCTAAAGACTATTTTTAAAAAACGGGGCTGTTCTGTTCTTAGAGAATATGGCTAAGAGGGGCAGTAGAGAGGCCATGCGGATGCTTGCCATTATTTTTCCTCTGCCATACAATAGCACAGGAGCGTTCTATGAAACATATCCTTGTCATTGATGAATCACCATTATTTCGGGAATACTTAAGGATAAAATTAGCTCAAAATAATACCGATGTCAGCATAGCCGTAAACGGATTGGACGGGATCTCAAAGATGAGGACCCTAAACCCCGACCTGGTTATCCTGGATTATCATCTAAGCAGGCAGGGGTATCTTGAGGTCCTTAAACAGAAGAAGGCCAATCCCAATACGGTGAACATTCCGGTAGTTGTTACCGCCCAGAGGATAGATCAAAAACGGATCATTGAGTTGGTTCCCTATAACGTAAAAAAAGTATTTACCAAACCGGTAAAAATAGACGCCCTCTTTGCTACCCTTTCGGAACTTCTGGGCGTTACCTTCAGCATCGATGAATCCCCGGGCATTGTGGAGGTCCATGTCAACGATAATATTATTTTTATCGAGATAGCCCAGGGGCTGAACCGGGACAAGCTGGATTTGCTTCGTTTTAAGATAGTGGAACTGATAGAACTATACGAGATCAAGATTCCCAAGGTTATCGTTATGTTGAGCGATATAAAATTGACCTTCGCCGACGCCCCCAATATGCAGAAACTCCTGGAAACGGTACTGCAGGCATCCCGGGCAAAGCTCCGGTACATCCGGGTATTAACCAAGGATGATTTTGTCAAGAAATTTATCGAGGGCCAGAGGGAGTATTCCGAAATAGAGGTGGTTTCCAATCTGCAGTACGCCATGGACGGCCTCCTGGAAGAGCTGGACAGGAACATGGAATACGCCGAGAAAA
>JAISOR010000050.1 GCA_031275535.1 Treponema sp.
GGTTCCAAAATCGGTTATTTTGTCACCAGCTCTTGCGGTTTCTCAGGCTAAAGCCTTACGAAACCGCATTTTTCAAGGTTGCAGTTCCAAAATCTGACATTTTGGAACTGCCTCAGATACATATAAATTCCGTAATAAACGGAAAAAGGATTAGGATATGTTCCGAAAGGGTCTGTTTTTTATAACCTTGGTGTTTTGCGCCGCCTTTTATATAGGGGCCAGCCCCCTGGGGGCTGACACGGCGCCGGATCTCTATGCACCGGTAATTGCCGGAAGCGGGGGCTTTACCACTTCTCTGGGGGGCGCTCCCGCAAGCGCCCTTAACCCCGCCGCGGGCGGGGCCGCCCAGCGTATCGTGTTTGACGTTGGATACCTGGCCTTGTCATCCTTTGGCATAGGGGGAGGCATTGGAAACGCCGCGGAGCTGGGGGCCCTTTTTCCTACAAAATTCGCGGTCTTCGGCGGCTCTTTTCGTTTTCTCCAAAGCCCCTTTGACGAATTTCCCATAGGAACCACCTTTGGGGGCAATTTGAATGTGGCCAAGGAAATATACCCCGGCCTTAATTTGGGTTTGGGTTTTAACTACGGCTTCGGAACCGATTGGACCGCCTCCGGCGATCTGGGGCTCCGTTACAATATGGGCGGGCTGGGATTTCTAAAGAACTTTACCATGGCCTTTGTGATGAGGAGCATGGGAAAAAGCTGGATTCCCACGGCCTTTACCCCCGCCCTGGGAGTTTCTTTCGATCTGCTGCACCTGGAGGGCGCCGGGGATAAGCCCGATCCCTTTAAGCTCAGCATGGCGGCGGATATTGCCGCTCCGGGGGTTCAGAACATGACCGTCAAGGCCGGCGTTTCCGCTGCCATTGCGGAACTGATCACCCTTTCGGCTTCCACGGGCTTTAATATACGGGAAATAGGCGATGACGCCAGACCTTCCTGGCTGCCCTCCATAGGGCTTACCGTCAATTTTGCCCTTCAATCCGGCGGCAGGCGGCTGGCGGGGGGACGTTTGCCCTCGGATGGGGATTTGGCCCTGTCGCTGGCGGGAAAGCCCCTGTATAAGGACATATTTGCCATCGGCGCGGGGGCAAGCTGGTCCGTGGGGGTCATTGACAAAAAGCCGCCGGTCATCGTTGTTGATTATCCTGAAACAATGTGGATTTCTCCCAATAACGACGGCCTGGCGGATGTCCTGGAATTCCCCATCAGCATCACGGATCAGCGTTTTTTATCCGAATGGAAGTTTGAGATCAGCGACGCCTCGGGTACGGTGGTCCGCACCTACCGGAATAAGGAGCGCCGGCCGGAAACCCAGGGGGTTAGGAACTTCTTTAGCCGTCTTATGGAAATGAAAGCCGGCGTAGAGGTATCCCCCACCCTTAGGTGGGACGGTATTTTTGATTCCGGGGATATTGCGCCGGACGGCGTGTATTCCTTTGCGATCACCGCCGTGGACGATAACGGCAACGCCGATTCCACAGCCAGGTACGAGGTGGTGGTGGATAATACCCCGCCGGATGTGCGGGTGGAAGAATTGGCGGAGGCGGAAAAGATATTCTCCCCCGACGGGGACGGAAACAAGGAGACCATCACCCTTGCCCAAAACGGCTCCGAAGAGGAGTTGTGGGACGCGGGGATCTATGACAGTGAGGGGGCCAAGGTACGGGGCTTCGATATTACCGGCGGATCGCCCCAGGCCATAGTCTGGGACGGGACCGATGACGCGGGGCATATCGTGATCGACGGGGTATACAGCTACCGGATCAACGCTACCGACCGGGCCCTTAATTCGGGAAACGCGGGGCTGGATAATATTATTGTCAGCACCATTCAACCCACCGTAAACCTCCTGATCGGGGACGCCTATTTCTCCCCCAACGGGGACGGGCTTAAGGATACCCTGCTTCTGAATACCGGGGTACCGGTAAAAGAGGGGATCCTGGGCTGGTCCCTGGCCATCCGGGACAGAGCGGGCAGGGTCCGGCGGACCATCTCCGGCTCTGCCCCGGTGCCGGAACGGATCGATTATGACGGGAAGGATGACCCCGGGGCTGTCCTTGCCGAGGGGGTATACCAGGCGGAACTTTCGGTGAACTACCGCAACGGCTATGTGTCCACCGCATCTTCCCCCGGCTTTACCCTGGACATAAGCGCCCCCCGGGCTTCGGTACAAACGGGCTATGCCGCATTCTCGCCGAACAATGACGGGAATCAGGATGAGATGCTCCTCCTCCAGAACGGCTCTAATGAACTTTCCTGGGTCGGGGAGATCCGCCGGACCGGGGGGAGCGCCAATGACCCGCCGGTCAGGACCATCCGCAGTTCCGGGACTCCCGGCGAGAGGATCGCCTGGGACGGCCTTACCGATGCGGGGGCCCTGGCCCCCGACGGGGAATACACCTATTATCTGTACTCCACGGACCAGGCGGGCAATACGGGCCGTTCCAATACGGTGAACTTTACCCTGAGTACCGCCGATACGCCGGTGCTGCTTTCCACCGATCTTAGGGCCTTCTCTCCGAATAACGACCGGGTAAAGGATACGATCAATATTATTCCCCAATTACAGGTAAGCCAGGGGGTAAGCGACTGGAGGCTTGATATTCTGAACGCCTCGGGAACGGCGGTTCAAACCATTACCGGCCAGGCCGCCGTGCCCGCGTCCATTCCCTGGAATGGAAGGAATACCGCCGGAACCCAGGTCCCCGACGGGAACTATACCGCCCGTATTACGGTCCGGTATGCCATGGGTAACCAGCCTACGGCCCAGACCCGGCCCTTTACGGTGGACACGGCGGCGCCCAAGGGACAGATCTCGGCGCCCTTTACCCTCTTCTCCCCCAATGGGGACGGCATGAGGGACTATATTCCCATTAATGCCAAGACCGATGGGGATGATGAATGGGAGGCGCTTATCACCGACTCAAAGGGGACGGTGATCCAGTCCTGGACCTGGAAGGGGACAGCCCCGGATACCATTCCCTGGGACGGTACCGACCGGGCCGGCAACAACGTGGCCGACGGAACCTACCGTCTGGCCCTGAGCTCCACCGATGAGGCGGGAAACAGCGCCCGCTTGACCCTTGACAATATCGTGGTGGATGCCCGCATACCCAGGGCATTCCTCACCTCCTCCCTCAGCGCCATAGCCCCCAAGGGCGGCCAAGGTGCGGAGGCCCTGCGCTTTAACATCATCCTTACTCCCAGGGAGGGGATTGAAACATGGACCCTGGAACTCAAGGATGAATCCGGCGTAGTACGGCGGCGCTTCCCCGCCACGGGGACATCCCCAACCACGGCGCCGCCCGAATCCATAGGCTGGAACGGCTATGACGACGGCGGGACCCTCCGGGAGGGTAAATTCACGCCCCAGTTGACGGTTTCTTACCTCAAGGGGGATGTGGTTTCCGTATCCGCCGCGCCCATTACGGTGGATGTCTCGGGTCCGGTTCTTAGCTTCAATTCCCGGCCGGAATACTTCAGCCCCGACAACGACGGGGTGGATGATGAACTCATCATGAACCTGGGGGCCCAGGATCTTTCGCCCATCGCATCCTGGAGCCTGGAGATCCGGGAACCCCGGCCGCCCTATCAGTCATTCTACCGCATAGAAGGCCGGGGAAGCCCGGCGGAAGAGACCAGATGGGACGGAAGAAGTTCCCGGAGAGAACTGGTCCAGGCGGCCACGGATTATCCCTTTACCTTTAAGGCGGAGGATACCCTGGGCAACGCCAGCTCTATGGAAGGTATGATTGGGGTGGATGTACTGGTTATCCGGGACGGGGATATTCTGAGGATACAGGTGCCTTCGATCATATTCCGGGAAAACGAGGCGGACTTTATCGGCCTCCCCGCGGATGTGGTGGAAAACAACAACCGGGTCCTGCGGCGGGTGGCGGAGATCCTCAACAAGTTCCGGGACTACCGGGTCCAGGTTGAGGGCCACGCGAATCCCGTGCTTAGGACCGCGGCGGAAGAAACCAACGAGCTCCAGCCCCTCAGCGAGCGGCGGGCCCGGGCGACGGTGGAATTCCTCGCCGGATTCGGCGTAAACCGCAGCCGCCTAAGCGCCATCGGCATGGGCGGCAAGCGGCCGGTGGTCCGCTACGAAGACCATGACAACTGGTGGAAAAACCGCCGGGTGGAATTCATTCTGATTAAATAGGACAGGGCTCCGGCAATCCCGGCGGGATTGCCGGAGCTTCCTATTTGTTTCCCAGGTAAATAACGGACAGGAAATAATAATAACCTATAGGGGAAAAGCATTGGCAAAAATCATACCGCTTAAATGGAAAAAAAGGTATAAATATTCATGAAATGAATATTTATACGGTTTTACGCGCGAAGCGCAACAAACTCCTAGGCGCCGAAGGCCGAAACGGACCGATTGATTGATACGGCATTTTGTTTTATTATATACGTAAGGAGCGTTTTATATGCATAAAAAATTGACCCTAAGCCTTGATTCGAATATTATCGATTTCGCCCATGATTATTCAAAAAA